>CALCSX010000171.1 GCA_937894165.1 uncultured Saprospiraceae bacterium
CGACCCTCGGTACCACAAACCGATGCTCTAACCAACTGAGCTACAACCACCATTTGATTGCTTTCTGAAAAGCTTGGCAAAGATAAGGATTTTATCTTCAATTTTAAAAATATATTTTAATAAATTTTGTGTTTTCTGTTTGAAATGAAAAGCTAGAGTCTAAAGAAATGGGCTAGTCTAAGATACACCCATTAATTTTTTCTTTCCTTGTTTTTATCCTTTTTAAATAGGTTTGGAAATCGGTTTTCTTTCTTGTTGGATTTGTTGAGTCGTTTGTTTTTGCTGTCCTTTTTCTTGGTGTTCTTGCGGAAGATATGCCGGTCTTTCTTTTTTCCAAAGCGTTTTTTCTTCGCTACAACATATCGGATAGAAATTCCGGTCGAAGGATCTATCACCTTGGTGCCTCCGATTATATTGGCATCGAGCTTTATATCGTAAGACAGATTGAATCTACCAAAAGTGATTTCAGTACCCAAAATTCCGGAGATACCGAAGGGGTTCTGAACTCCCTCCTCATTGTCGTAAAAGCCATAATGCAGTCCCGTACCATAATAAATATTGAAAAATTTGAAGACGAGTGGATTGTGCCATTCTGCAAGCGCACCCAATTGATAAAAATCTAATTTTGGTCTGGCCTTCAGTAATCCTTCAACCGTAAAACGGTTGCCCAATCGCTCTTTGTAGGTAAAACCAATCCCATTGTCGAAACGAAGTCCGATGGCTCGATTGTAGGCCTGAGAATATAGGGGTTTTTCGGAAAAAACTATTAAAAGTCCTACCAAGATGATGGTGAAAAATGAGGATATCTTCAATGGCGGTTGTTTATTACTAATCTTATCTAATGTCTCTTTACAAAAGTGCAAATATATTCGAACTGATCTTTTTATGGAAATAATATATGCTTTGATTAAATATAAACTTAGATTTATACTTTTCTATTATATTTAATCTTTCGAATATAAATAATCGCTGCAAGAAAACCCCAAATACTGCGTTACTCTCGTATTTGAATCAGTCATTTATTTCCTATAAACTCCTTGGATTCAAATACTTCGAAAGCCTTGTCTTTGTGATTTTCTTATCAGCGAGTGTAATACATTCTCTTCTTGCAGGCAAAAAAAAATCAAATGTTAGCAAAATCCAGACGATTTCAAACTTTCCTTTCTTATTATCTTAAAGCCAAGACCAAATATAAAATTCAATCGCCGATTGCCTTCAAAGTTTGCAAAGAATTACTAGAAAGTAAAAAGGATTACTATAAGTTTGATGAGTTAGAAAGATTGCGAGATTCTCTATTAAGAAACACTGAAGTCGTGCCTGTGGTTGACATGGGGGCGGGCTCTTTGAATACAGAAAATAAAAAAACTAAAGCAATTTCAGAGGTCGCCCGGATGGCCTTGTCACCGGAATTTAAATGCCAGTGGTTATTCAAATTGGTTTTAATTTTTGAGCCAAAGAAAATTATCGAGTTGGGCACCTGTCTGGGCTTGAGTTCGCTGTACTTAGCCAGCGCTCGATCCGAGTCAGAAGTAATGACAATAGATGGTTCTCCATCGTATTATGAAATAGCTAAACGGAACTTTAAAAATTTCAAAGCTGAAAATATTAAGGCTTATTTGGGCAATTTTGATATCATTTTGCCGGACATTCTAGATGAGACAATTGAAATGGTATATGTGGACGGAAATCATACCAAGGAAGCTACTTTGCGATATTTTAATATGATTAGAAATGCAAATTCAGAGAAAATGGTGATCATTTTTGATGATATTTATTGGAGTGAGGGGATGACGGAGGCTTGGGAAGAGATAAAAATGACAGCGCCTTATTGCATTGATTTGTACTATTTGGGGATTGTTATTTTCGATCCTAAAATTGTTGAAAAGCAGAATTTTACGATTGTTCCGTTTAGGTATAAGCCTTGGCAGATTGGGTTGTTTGGTTAGTCGTTAGACGTAAGTGGGGGAGTCGTAAGTCGGCACTTCGACTTCGCTCAGTGACCTCTATTTTATTTATTAAGTCGGCACTTCGACGCTCAGTGACCTCTATTTTTAGTTTTTCACCACTTACGCCTTCAACCCAGAACTCAGAACTCTAAACCCAGTACCCCATCTATCGTCCCCCGAGACACCGCATGATAATTCGGCCGGGCCTTCTCGTATATCCGTTGCGCCAATTCCTTCTCATTTCTGTCTACTAAAGCTTGATAAATAGGTGTCAAAAACTTTCGCCTGCCCACTTCCACTAAAAAATCTTCGATATTTCGCACAATCTCCACATAATATCCACTGCGAATAGCTGTGATAAACCAAGCTCCCTTGATTTCCGCATTTCCGGAATCGGAAAATCCGAAACTAAGATCGAGCACTCTCATATCATCATTGGAAAGTTCCGGAGATAGGGTTCTAATGAAGTACAGCCATTGATTTGTCTCCCATTCCCGGGTTGCGTCAATAGATCTGGGATCCGCATGCAGAATGCCCGGAATAGTCTCGTCCACTTCGTTAAATTTACCGCTTCCCGGTACTACAAAATCCGCTGGCAATCCGCTTTGATACACCCATTGATTGACATTATAATCAATATTCAAAGGATCTAAAAGATTCTCATACAAATATTCCAAGAATTGCTCCGTATCAATGGTATTGAACTTGAAATGAGAAAAATAATTCCTCAAAAACGCATCAAATTTCTCCCTGCCCACCAGCTCCTCCAGCTTGCTCACAAGAAAAAATCCCTTCTCGTAAGCAATAGCCGTTACCCCATCATCGGGATTGCGACCCTCTAACTTCAACTTTAAACGTGTATCGTCACTATCATTACCCAATAATTCCATATCGGAAACTAAGTCTTGATATCCTATATAAGTATGCATTTCTGCTATATCCTTTCCATACAATTCTTCCATTATTCTCCTCTCAAAATAGACGGTAAAGCCCTCATTGATCCAGAAATCATTCCAAGTAGCATTGGTCACTAGGTTACCGCTCCAGGAATGTGCTAATTCATGCGCAATTAGCGCTGTCAAGGATCTGTCACCGGTAATAACAGTAGGGGTGGCGAAAGTCAGGCGAGGATTTTCCATCCCGCCGAAAGGAAAGCTCGGCGGCAATACCAAAACATCGAATTGATCCCACAAATAAGGTCCGTACAATTCCTCGGCAGCTCTTACCATTTTTTCCATATCTGCAAATTCCCATACGGCTTCCTCTAACATGATAGGCTCAGCATAAATCCCGGTGCGATCTGATATCGCCTCATATTCCAAATCTCCGACAGCCAAAGCGATCAGGTAGCAAGGGATAGGTCGATCCATAGCAAAATGATAGACGCCTTCCTTGTTTTTAAAATCCGGATTAGTTGCACTCATAACTGGCATCAATTCTGTCGGAACTTTTACCTCCGCATTATAAGTGATTCTTATCCCGGGACTATCCTGAATAGGAATCCAAGATCGGGTTAAAATAGCCTGTCCTTGTGTATAAAGGAAAGGATGTTTCTTACCCGCCGTCTGTTCCGGATCCAGCCATTGAAGAGCGAGCGCATTAGGGCTGGTGCTGTATTCTATAGTCACTGAACGGGTGTCTTGGATCAGGTTCACGGTGAGGGCTTGTCCTAAAATACTATCTTTTTCGCCTAATGCAAAGTCCGTCTTACGCTCACTGCCATTTAATGTAACAGAGCGAATTTCCAGATCGTAGGTGTCGAAAATGATGACATCTGCTTGATTGGTATTCAGAATATAGGTGGCTTTGCCAAATATTTTTCTGTTTTCAAAGTCAACAGTGATGTTCAGATCCAAGTGGTTGGCAGTAGCATTTTTCTGAGCGTAAGAATGAGGGCAGATTGTTTTCATATCGGAGTCGTCTTTTGGGTTTTCGGCATTATGATCCAGTTCCTGACAAGAGGAGAGGAGCAGCGCAATAAATATAAACAGAGAAATAAAAATATTTGAATTGTAGCACATTTAAATAACTATTTAGATAGAATATACTTTACCATCCGCGATAGGCAGGAGGCACAATATCCTTCAATCGTAAATATACAACCAATTGGCCTTTGTGATGGGTCATGTGATCACTTATTAAAGATAAAATTTGTCGCTTGGTTTTAGGTCCTGCAAAGAAACGCACCTCATCATTGAGTTGATTGGGCGATATGGAGGAATAAACGGCGAGACTTTTTTCCTTGGCTTGTTTCAGAAGATCCAATATCTCCGCTTTCGTGAATAAATTCCCTACTATTTCATCTTCAAGAATCTCATTATTGAAATAATCAGAATTGAGCCAGTCTACATTGGTGATAATGTGCAAAAGTTGCTCCGTGAAACTCATCATTTCAGGGTGTGGCTTGAAATTATAATGCTCCTCGGGCATTTTCTCAGCTAATTCGATAGTATAGTTGAAGGAATTCTCGAGTCGCTGTTTCATTTCAATAAAATATACTGAGGAGGTATCATTTTGCGCATTTATTTGAGTAGCAATGGCAGCAATGATAAATATGGACAGAAGAAAGTTAGACATGTGTGATGAATTTTGATTTAGTAAGCTCCAATATTTAGTAATACGAGCGTACAGGCTCTTTCGTTGTCAATTCCGTGGACAGAAAGCATATTTTCGAATTCCGAGTTTTCTGTTCCGGGGTTAAATATAACTCTTTCAGGCATTAAACTCAAGATCCAGTCATAGTAAGATTTTTGGTTTCCGGCATTGAGATACAGGGTAATTGTATGTACTTTCTGACCGGGATGAAGGGTAAATTGTGCGGGCGGCTGAATTTCGATACCTGCTACTTTCCCTTTTTTGATTCCTAATGGTACGACATTATAACCGGCATCTAAGAGTCTGTTAATGGCAGTGAATGATACACGAGCTGGATTGTTGGAGGCGCCTAGGACTATATGGATTGATGAATCTGTCATTTTATTTATTTTTTGGTCGCTTTAAGAAAAATCCCAATATTGCGTTACTCTCGTATTTAAATCAGTCATTTTTTTATAAATTCCTTATATTCAAATACTTCGAAAGTTTTGGCTTAGGTGTTTTCTTTTCAGCTAGGTTAAATTAGGTTGTTTCTTTATGACCAGTATACATTGGCTGTTCTTAATCAACAAAAGAATGATGACTAAAGATGATAATTTTTTGAGAAAAAAGGAAGAAAGTTAATTTTTAAAATGCTCTTTAAAGAACGTATTTGAGATTTTTGCTCTTCATTCTACAAATAATTTTTTGCCACAAAGTATCCCGCTAGGGCTTTGTCTTATATTTTGAGAACAATAACTTTAAAAATGGTAGATTAAACTTGGAAATGATAAACTACTTCACCACAAAAGCTGATACTGAAATCAAATTATTATGTAAAATCTTCACAAAATACATTCCTGCAGGGTATTCCGAAACAGAAAAAGTTAATTCGGAACTTAAAGCAGCTACTTTTTGAGTGGAAATGAGATAACCATTGCTATTGTAAATCCCGACGGTCACCTCGGTAGTTAATGCTTGATTGAAATGGATGCTTAGCATATCTTGAGCAGGATTAGGAAAAAGGCGCATTTTCAATGGTAACCGGGATTCAAATTCTTCAGCTATAGAATTGGGTTTTGCAAAAGAAAAATCTGCGATAATTGGCAAATGATCAGAGGCTCTGTCAGTATCGATCGAAAGGAGGTTGAAGCTCTCCAAAATATCGTTGGATATAGTCGGCGTATTTAGAGCGAAAGTATTTTTGAGATCGAGTGCTGAGCCAGAATAAATCATATAATCCAATCTTCCCGGACCAAAGCTGGAGGAGGAACTGTACCAAGTATAAGTAAAGGGAATGCCCGTAGAGTAAGGATTGGCATCAATAAACGGTTCCCCATCCCAGTCAGGCGGGAAGGAGGGTCCAAATTCAGAATTATTAACTATTTCTCCATTCAAAAGAGTTTTTACCTGAGCACTTTTGCCTACAAAATTCTTATCACCCATAATTATAAAAGGAGTGCCTTCCGCAATCTGGAAGCTGGTATTGCCCATCTTGGCTTCTCGCACAAATGCCATTATCTTATCTACTTCGTTTTGCCGACCATTGTCATTTTCACAGCAGGGCAGGTGGGTCACAATTACCACCAGATCTTTTCCATTAACGTCAAGGTGGAAGGCGCCATTGCCGTCTAATTTTTCCTTGCCACGAATGCTGTATCTACTGACGAGCCTTATGTCAGGTGAAATTTCGTCGAAATGCCAAACTTGTCCCTGTTGCGATGGCAGAAAACTTTCGATTAAGGCGGCAGTTTGCGCAGCTGAATTATCGTAAATCTCTGAAAAACCGATTATTTCAGGCTGAATGGCTTGGAAAATCCTTCTGTAAGAGTGTTGCAAAAATGGTTCGAAAAGATCATCTCTGAGAACATTGTATGCCATTATTCTGAAATCGGTATTGCCGGGTCTGTTGAGGTCGAATGGTGGAGGAGTATTGAATATATTCGGGTCGATCTGGTAATTAATCCCTCCGGAAAAATCAGGTAATCTGTCTCCCCCTGAAATCTCGTCAGCGAGAACTATTTTTATATTGTTGCCTAAAATTCTTTTTTGACCTTGAATAGTAAATTCCCTGCGAATAGCAATTTCGAATCTGTCTGAGGAAACTGTAGGAGCAGTAAAAAGCCCTATATGAGAGTGGATTATATTAGCGATTCCGGAAGAGGAGTAAAACTCACCTTCACGTTGCCCGAAATTATAGAGTATTTCTGCACCTATGCCGTAGGATTCAGCTCCGGTCCAAGCATTGTTGTCTATGTCAATGTAGATGAAAAAGTTGCGATCTGATTGAAGGATAATTTCTCTACCTACATTAATATCGAGGTACAAATAATCCTTATCATTGCTTATTTTAAGATCTGTGAAATCAATTCCATTTTGTGCGCCATCACCTGTTGGGTCAATATGAGCGAAAGGAACAGAATTCCAATCATCGAATTTCTCGTCAATCCGAATGTTCTGAGCCAAGGAATTTGTTATAAAAAACAAAAGTGAAATATATAGCGTAAATTTCAATGTCGGTAATTAATTAAGATTGTTAGAACAAAAAGCCTATAAAGGTAGTTAAAAATTATGAATTTTTAATATGTGATTTACGGATATATAAATATCATAGTTTGGTGAATTGTTTTGGAATTGGTGATAATATTTAGGTGTTTTAGTCGTAAGTGAATTAGTCGTAGGTCATAAAGTCGTAAGTCGTAAGTGGGAGAGTCGGCATTTCAAGTTTAACGAATGTATTTAAACCTTTTATAAATTAAGGGCATTAAGG
Organism: uncultured Saprospiraceae bacterium; assembly: GCA_937894165.1. GTDB lineage: Bacteria > Bacteroidota > Bacteroidia > Chitinophagales > Saprospiraceae > CALCSX01. Next base: position 7,291 of record CALCSX010000171.1, read on the forward strand.
TTTTTCATTAAGGTCATCTAGAGATGTGTTAAAGTTTAAGTACGTATTATTCATTTATATTTAAAGGTTGAAAACATCCGTGAAATCCATTAATCCGCGATTCTGACAAGTGGGAGGGGAAAATAGGTTTTTCCTGATAAGGTAGATTTGTTTCGCTCAATGAACGCCTTCATTATTCTCTAGCCGGCATTTCGACTCCGCTCAATGACCTCATTTCGACCGCGCTCAACGACCTTCATTTATATCAGAAATACATCCACCTTAAAATTCACAATGGAGAAACCTACCATGTCACCCACCTCCCACATCAAATGGCTTGCACTGGAAATCAGCGCCACAGATTCCGGTTCCTGAAGAGATTGGATGGTTAGCAATTTTTGGTCGCCTTGATAGGATATACTCAACACTTTCCCTTTTAACTGTGCAAACTCGAGATCTACTATCATCGTATGTTCAGGTCTGAAAAATATCTGAATATTCTCATTAGAATCAAACGGGACTTCCGTACAAAGGATACCAAATGCCATCTCGTACCCTGCATTAGTCCCCTTCGCAAGTAAAGTGGTATATTTTCCAAAAATGGAAGCGACATAGGGATTCGATGGCTTTTCATACAGCATTTCAGGTCGATCATGCTGCAAAATCAAACCTTTATTCAAGACTACAATTTTGTCCGCCATAGATAGAGCATCTTTGGTATCGTGAGTGACAAGAATGGCGGTAATACCCAGTTTTTTAACAATAGACTTAACTTCTTCTCTGACTTGATCTCGGAGAATACTGTCCAGATTGCTAAACGGTTCGTCAAGTAGCAATATTTCGGGCTGGGGAGCGATGGCCCGTGCTAGAGCTACGCGCTGCTGTTGTCCACCGGAGAGGTGATGGGGGTATTTTGTGATTTCCTCATCCAGATTGACCAATTTTAAGGTGTCTTCAATTCTCTTTTTCCGCTCTTCTTTTGACAATTTGGATAGTCCATAGGCAATATTTTCACCGATATTCATATGTGGAAAGAGCGCATAATCTTGAAAAACCATTCCGATTCTTCGCAGATTGGCGGGGAGGGATTTGGAGCCTTCGGAAATGATATTATCATCTAAAACAATAGTTCCTTTTTCGGGATGTTCGAGCCCGGCTATCAAGCGTAGGAGGGTAGTTTTGCCGGAGCCGCTTTCACCTACTAATGCCAAAATTTCCCCCTTTTCAACCGACATAGAAATATTGTCAACAGCGAATTTTTCGGCGTTTCGGTATTTTTTAGTGATGTTTTTTAATTCTAAAATCGGCATAATCCTTAATCCTTCCTGGTAATAATAAAATTGAGCAAAATTACAGGTATTATTCCGGTTAACACAATAATAAGCGATGCATTCGCCGATTCAGCTATCATTTCATTGGTAGCGAGGTCAAAAGCCTGGGTTGCCAGTGTCTGGAAATTGAAGGGTCTCAATATAAGTGTTAGCGGAAGTTCTTTCAAGAGATCCACGAAAGTCAATAAAATGGCTGCTGCCACACTTTTTTTAATGAGAGGTAAATCTACCCGCCATAATGTTTTCGAATTGTCTGCTCCCAAAAGTCTGGAGATCTCATTAACATGAATTCCGGTTTTTTGGAAACCCGCATCTATGGCATTGTAACCTACCGCTAAATATCGAACCACATAAGCAAAGCTTACCATAATTAGTGAACCTGAAAGGAGTAGTCCAATATTTTGCCCGGCCAAACTGATCAAATATTGGTCCATCATTATCATAGGCAACATCACCCCAACCGCTATCACCGCTCCAGGAATAGCGTAGCCAATAGAAGCGAAACGTGTGATAGAGCGAACCCAAGGGAAGGGATTTAGTCGTAAAGCGTACAATAATACTACGGAAATAATGGCTATAACACAAGCTGCAATCCCTGCAAGAGTAAAGCTACTAAGAACTAAATTCAAAAATTGGGCATTCAAAACTTTAAAATAAGTTTCGTTTACCCAATAAATCAATTGGGATATCGGCAAAGCAAAACTAATTAGAAATATGATGCTTAGAATTGTCACAATTATCCATTCTCTTCCAAATCGTGGGTTGATCCGTGCGATGGGCTTATTCTGGGCATTGGCTTTGCTCCACGCTTTCGACCCTCTATTGAAATTTTCCAGCCATACCAGAAAAATAACAAAGACGGACATAATTGCTGCCAAATAAATAGCGGTATTGATATCTCCCAATGAAAACCAGGCTCTAAAAATGCCGACAGTGAAAGTATTTACTCCAAAATATTTTACTGTTCCATAATCATTCAATACCTCCATCGCTACCAAAGCTATTCCTGCAGCTATAGCCGGCCTTGCGAGGGGCAGTGCTATCTTCATAAAAGTGCGAAGGGGTCCGCTGCTTAGAAGGAAAGAAGCCTCCTGCAGCTCCCTTGACTGTTTCAGAAATGAGGTACGGCTCAAAACATAAACGTAAGGAAACAGGCTGATACTCATAATGAAAACTGCACCGGGCAAGTTCATTATATCCAAAATGGGACCATTAAAATTGATATTCAGACTGTTTCGAAAAAATGAATTTATAGGCCCTGTATATTCGAATACACCAACATAACTATATGCTAAAATGTAGGAGGGGAAGGCGAGGGGTAATATTAATAACCACTCAAAGTATTTTCTACCTGGAAATTCGTAGGTAGAAACGAGCCAAGCACAGCCCACTCCTATGATGAAAGTCAAAAGCGCTACTCCTAAAACTAATATTATTGTGTTGTAAAAGTAGTCGGTAAGTAAGGTCGAAACGATATAATCCCAATGTTCCCCCGGCTTATCGAAAAGTTTGATAAAAATGGTGAAAATCGGCGTCAATACCAATCCTAGAATCAATATAGAAGCGAAAATCCACCTGTTCCACCAATAAAATTTGATATTTGCAGAGAAGCTTTTTCCTTTCAAAGTATGCTATTTATTTCCAGCCGGCAGCGTTAAAAGTCTTAACTGCGGTAGTATTTAAAGTGCCTAGCACTGAGAAATCTATATCTTCTTTTTTGAAATCTCCCCATTCTTTCAACAAATTATCCATCTCCACCTCTTTATTAACCGGATATTCATAATTGTCGCTCGCCATTTTCTGCTGCGCTACTTTTCCTGAGAGAAATTCCATCAGTTTCAAGGCATTTTCTTTATTGGGTGAATGTTTGGTCAGAGCAATGCTGCTGACATTGATATGTGTGCCTCGATTGTCCTGATTGGGAAATATTATTCCTACTGCTTCACCGGCTTTTCTGTTTTCTTCGTTTTCATCATTCAAAAGTAGCCCGATATAATAGGTATTGACTATCGCCAAATCACCTTCTCCGGCAGCAATGGCTTTCACCTGATCTCTGTCTGATCCTTTTGGCTCTCTCGCCATATTTGCTACTACTCCTCTCGCCCAATTTGTCGCACCTTCCTCACCATTGAAGTTAATAATTGAAGCCATTAGGGACTGATTGTAAGAATTGTCAGCTGCCCTTACTAAAACTTTTCCCTGCCATTGCGGATCGGTTAAATCTTCGTAATCTTTTATCGAATCAGGGTTCACTCTTTCTTTCGAATAAGCAATAATTCGTGCTCTGTATGTCATTGCGAACCATTGTTTGTCCTTGTCAATGAATTCTGCGGGGGTGTTTTTTGTAATTGTTTCAGAATTAAATGATTGCAATAAATTTTTATCTTTCGCCCTCTGCATTCTTGAAGCATCAACAGTCAACAGCAGATCGGCCGGGGAGTTTTCGCCCTCCGTCTCAAGTCTTTGGATTAACTCATCAGCACTGGCATTGACCACATTGACAATAATGCCTGTTTCTTCGGTAAATTGCCTATAGATTTCTTCGTCAATAGGATAGTGACGGTGAGAATATAGATTTACTTTTTGATCACTTTTGTCGACATTTCCGCAGGAGAAAACGAAAATACTGCTGAGAATTAGAATTAAGGTATTATACAACTTCATATTTGCTACAATTTTTTTGAATTTAGAAACAATTCTAGGTATTAAAAATCAACACAAACATAAGACAATTTAGATTGATTCTAAACATATATACCTGCAATAATGGAATTTGGATTACCGCTATTGAATATTTTACTTTATGATGATTTTTTGAGAAATATTCTCCTGACCATTCACAATTTGGATTAAATAGACTCCGGGTATTATCCCGGCTGTTTGCCATTGAATTTTGGAATTAGCTGAAAGTTGGGGAAAATATTTTTCCTCTATAACTGATCCATTTATATCAATTAATTTAAGGATTGTATAAGTACTGTTGAGTCCTGAAAATTCTATTTCAAAATAGCTGTTTGCCGGGTTAGGATAGATTTTATAATGCTGTGCAATACGATCATGAAGGATTTGAGAAGTGGGCAATTCTGTATCCAGAAGCATTCCTCCGTTGCTACTTTTTGCCAATGAGGCGATAATATCATTATTCCCCGAATGGACGACTGATATACCCAAATCATAATAAATCGCATCAAGAATTTCAATGTTATCGATGGTCCAGCCAACATTTTGAAAAGGAGCTGTGGTATTATACGCCCCATATTTCCAAATGAGATGATAATTATCTGAAGCGAAGCCCTGTAAATCTATCAAAGCCATTTCGTATTCTGAAATTGTACCGGAATAGCCTTCCACATTACTTTGAGAGAAGACCCGCGGGTTCAGTTTAATTGGATATTTCGATTTCAAAATATCATCAGTAAGGTCTAGTGGAAAATCATTTTCTTCTGTCAATATTTGCAATGTTCCACCCGAAATTCCTTGTGGAGAATCGTATTTATGGTAAAATCTAAGCATTGGATGTTCGGGAATTGTCGGAAGTTCCGGTGACCAAGCCAAAATTTGATTGCCGGAGCCAAAACTGTAAAATGCATTCCAGGAGGCATTCCCTTCGAATGGATCGAGGGGGGTTAGTTCCCAATCTAATTCTCCCGAAGTACTTTGAATTACCCAAGTACCATTGTTGGTTTCTGCCGGGTCGAATAAAATGCTTTTCGATGGCTCCGTTTCAGGCCCTGCCACCAGTGTATACGTAATATTCAATACTGCACCGGCATTAAAAGAGGCCAAATCTATGCTTAAGATGTCATTAGATATGGAATGAGGCAGAAGTGGTTGCATATTTGTTATAGTAAAGCCGGGTGGCAATGTGTCGATAATTCGTATTTCAGTAAATTCGATATTTGCAGTATTATTGATTATAAGTTGCACTTCATTGGATGAATGAATGGAGAAAAGATCCGGCATATTTTTTTCGAGATAAATAGGTAGGATGCAAGTATGTGGGAGGCTAAAATCCGCAATTCCGTCATTTTTTTCTAGAGAACTTCCTTGCTGTGCGTTGACTCCCAGACCACGTTTTGAAAATATTTCCCACAGCAGACAGGCATTTTCTCCATCATATAGCATTTGATCAGCTACTAAAATACCATTTCGAGCATCTGCAAAACCAGGCTCACAAGCCGTAAATTTCAAGGCTTCAATGATAAGGTACAAGGCTTTAAAATTTCCCGAATTTTCGTCCTGATAGGTATCATCCGCGCCATATATATCAATAAATTTCCAGAAAATTTCCCACAGGATAGTTGCCCAGATTTCACCAGTCTGATGGACAGTGGCTGCTCCGGTAATATCTGCATAAGTGAGCGTATTATCGCTGCTGACATCGTAAGGATAGCGGCGAATGCCAAAGCCCTCTGCTGTTTGTTGTGTCAAATAGGAAGCAATGCCGCGCGGGGTTGCACTACTCATATCATCTTCTCTGAAAGTAAGTGCCAGTGCCAGAAAATCAGACCAACCTTCTGCCATGCTTTCGCCGTGAAAAAGACAATTGGTATTCAATCGCCCGCCTATCAACCGATCAGTAACGCCGTGCATAAATTCGTGCGCAATGACGCCATTGTCCATGGATCCATCGATGTATTGGGGGCCTTCAAAGTCTGATTTAGTGATACTCACATTGACCGGTTCATTATTTTGTAAGCGAATTTTTATCTCTTGACAAATCGAGGATTGTATCATTATTGAGGGGATATCCGGATTTTGAAGATCTCCGCTCCCTCCCATATTTATCACTGCATCCTCAAAATTACATATGATAGCTGCAATAGCTCCTGCATTTTCAGCGCGAGCTACCTTGTCTCTAAACTGACAGTCACCTCTGTCGATGAGGGCAATATTTCCTAGCATTTCCGCATTATTTGTGAAGGGGTCACAGCCTAAGAAGGGAGGAAAATCTTCACCCGCCCGCGCTAAAACTATCCTACCTTCTATCCCTGACTCCGGAATTTCCCCACCGAAAGTTGCTGACGAACTTCTGTAATCTCCCGAGATTTCTGAAGGAGTTAAAATACTGAATTGTGAAGTTCTGCCGGTGGAAAATAGGGTGACTTTCAAGCGTGGCTTGATTCCGTCAATATCTGTAAAAAAAGTTGCTTCATTCAAGGTGCTTTTGTCATCGCCATCTACCTGAACCATAGCTCTCACTTCATCAGCATTACCCGGTGCGCCGGAATAATTAAATATTTGGAAATTTCCACTTTCCTCATCAAAGCCAAAACGGTCAAGTAAATCGTGCAAATAATTTACTGAATAAAACATCTGGACGGTGTTCAATTCGATTAAATCTTCCGGTTCGGAGTTAAGATCTGTGTTATAATCTAAAAAGTTTCTGTCTGCAGAGAAAGGTTCGTCTCCAAGGGGAAATGAGGTATTGGTTCTGTCATTGTAAGCGTGGACATTGTTTCCCTTGGTGATGTTAAACAGCTCTCCTATAGCACCATTACCATCGTGCCAGCCATTGGGAGAGGCTTCATTGACATCTTCCTCTATGATGCTAATATTATGTTGAAGGGGATTTTCATAAGGAAAGGGGAGTGCGAGGTATCTGCCATCGCCGTTAGATGTAAATCCTCGAACATTCAGCGATTGGTACGGAAGATCATAGCAAATATGTGAACTATTTTCCTGATTGATATGAGAATGATTGCAATGTCTTTCAGCTTTTGATTTTTCAAGTAAGCGGTAGCTTTTTCCATGAAATTTTACCTGGTAATAATCTTGATCTATGAGTAATGTTACCAAAAATATAGGTATCAATTCACCGGCTTCAAAAATAGTGTAAAGTTCTTTTACTGTGAAATTTTCATCGCCACTCTGTAAAATATGAATATCTTGATCAATCGATCGATCTACGCTTATATCGTTTGTTAGTTGAGCTTCCTTTTTAATATGTGGAAGTAAACCGTTAAGGGATGAATGTCTTTCAAATTTATCTGTGGGTAGTATTGAATGAAATTTGTTGGTATGGAAAATTAATTCACCATTTTTATTATAATGAAGGCTGGCTATGGCATTTTCAATAGGTTTGTTAAATATCGTTTGCTGTAAATAGATGTGTTTTACTTTACCGTCCTTCGAATGTGTCTCTGAGAGTACTTTAGCAGTTAAATTATACCGGTCAGATTGTAAATTGTCAACTTTTTGAAGATCCTTAAGATATTGCGATTTGTCCTGACCAAAACTATTGAATGATAATCCGATTATTAATAAAAAGAGAAGATATTTCATAAGCATTTGCTTGGGAATTAATAATCATATAAAGATAGTTCTAATATTTGGTACTCTATAAAGTCTAA
>CALCSX010000172.1 GCA_937894165.1 uncultured Saprospiraceae bacterium
AGCATACTTCCTTTTTCCGCAGTTCCCTCCCACAGATTTGCGTCTATTTCCTCCTTATCTAAACTCAAATTAGTGTATTTATCCGGTTTTGTCATGATTTTTGCTTCCTTCGGGCAAAAATCCCGCCAAAACCAATTTAATTTATTAAGATTTCTAACATAGTTTGACCCACTCCGGGGTCAGGATTTACAAAGTAAATATTGAATAGGCACATTTACAAACTTGCGCCAGCAAATGATTTTCAGCTTGCCTAAAGCACTTTACTCACGAATTCATACATACTAAACCTTAGTCACCACCCGTTTTCCTCTATTAAATTATCGGTTGCCGCTATTAATTCTTTCTTAATATTCTTGTCAAGAGAAGAATGTCCACCGTTTACTAAAATTAGTTGGGCTCTTTTTAAATTACTAGCAATTATCTTGGCAAAATAGGGTAAAGTTATATTATCACTCAATCCATGAATAATTTTTACAGGTATTTCTGATAATGCTGCATAATTCGATTCAATAAAGTCATTGGGAATAAAAAAATTATTTATTGAATAATGAGCTAAAATTCTTGCCCTATTTAGATAGTCACTTTCCATAATTTTTGATTCTATTTTACTCTTATCAATTTCAGAACTTGATAGGTACAAGCCATAGTAACTTAATTCATACGCATAACTTTCTTGAATTTCTTGATTATGACCATTTAGTATTTTTTCAAAATAATATTTTGATGGCTCCTGTCTTTGATCTAAAGGAACATTACTTTTAAACCTATTCCAGACTTTTGGAAATAACTCTTTAGTTCCTCCATTTTCAAAGTGTTCTCTTTCTTCCTTTGTTGCTGTGAAGACTCCTCTTAATATCATCCCTTTTACTTTATTGGGATACTTTATACTAAAAAGTAAAGCAAGCGTACTTCCCCAAGATCCACCAAAGAGAATCACTTGATCAAAATTTAAATGCAAAAGTAATTTGTTGATATCTTCAATTAGATCTTGTGTTGTATTGTTTTTAAGCTCCCCTTTTGGTTTACTTCTTCCACATCCTCTTTGATCGTATCTAATCAGGCAAACTTTATCTAAATCGAAAAATTCTAAATCAGCATTTGTAGTTCACAAATCCGGTCCCCCATGAATGAATAATATTTTTTGTCCATTAGAATTTCCCTGTACCTCATAATATATTTCATGAATATCATCAACTACTAAATATTGGGCTTTCTTAGATCTCAATTGTACTTTTTAATGTGTGGCAAATGATTATTGGCGAAAATCCTCTTTAAACTTGCGCAGATAAATGTCTCAAAATAAAAAATATTGTTTTAAATCAGTCATTTGTATGTTAACAGACTTATGTCTTAGAATGGGAAACGGCTTGGCTTATGTGTCGAGCAGACGTTTTGGAGGCATGATCCTCATAGTCTCTGTTCTAAAAATATTCTCATTTACAGTTGAATTACTTCAATACCTGTATTTATCGAATTCTCGGTTGATTTACTTAGTGAGATTATTTTATCACCGTTGCGTAAGATGAAAACCGGAAAACCTTTTGTAATAATTTCATCCTCCCTTATCAAAGAGGGGTAACGACCTATCTGAATAGATTTTCTATTGCTTGTTGCTGCATAAATTATTGACCCATCGTCACTAAATGCAAAATCGGAATACTCTAATGCGCCGCTTTGAAGCTCTCCCTTATATTCCATAGAACTATTTGCCAAATATACAGCACCGTATTTTGATGTAATCGAATAGACTCCATCATCAGAAATTCTAAATATCCTTCCATTTAATCGGTAATCTCCATGATACTGGTCATTTTCATGTATTTCTATGTTCCCTGAGCTTCCAATTTTGTAATATTCCATGTCCACAGGTGAAACACTAGTCGTAATTGAGATGATTTCATTTCGTCCCGGAATCATCCTCAACCTATCTCCTTCATGTTCACCATTTCCGTCTATGTTGATTCCATTACTTCTTCGGTACGTTCGTAAAGGGTTGTCCCACCATGGAGAAGGCAATAATGAGGCTATTATGTGCCCTAAACCGTTGATTACAACGCTTGTCGTCTTTAATCCTGTATGTATTGAGGTAGTTTGACTCAAATCGTCCGCATTATAAACATATATATTCCCATCACTACTTGGTGCATAAATCTCCAGACCAAAACCATTGTCACCAATATCGCAATAACCTATACTCCCCTGAAGGTTTGTAGAATTGACTACCTCTAAATTTACATAATCAAATTTTATTAAATTCCTACCACCCTGGTCTATTAGGTAAATGTAATTTTCAGTGGGATGCTTTAGCATATCGTATGCGACAAAGTTGAATATGTGACCACTCGGTGAACCCACAATTTCGTGATTGCTATTTCTACCATTATTTACACTATTAGTAACCCGAATAAAATAGCAAACCAGAAATTCAAATGGTGGAAATTCGTCGGTAAAATTGATTGTTCCCTTATCAGAAATTGTTCCTATCAATTCTTGATTTTGCTCTGTGCAATTACCGGCTATTCTATAGACTTCATATTTTAGAAAGTCTGAGTTTGGATACTCCGTCCATTCCAAAAGAACCTTTCCTTCATGTTTAACCGGTTCTAATAAAGTTACCTCCTTGGGAAACAATAAACTTACTTCAATTGATTTACTTGAAGTGTTTCCGTCTGAATCCGCTGCTGTTAAGGTAATTTGATGGATGCCTTTTGAAAGCAAGGCAGTTGTAAAAGACACATCGCCATTTATATCAGGAGAAATTGTGTTTAATTCTCCATCCAAACTGCTTTCCCAAACTACATTGATGTCCGGATTGGGGGTCCAATCATCTATAACTTTTGCACTAAAAGTAATATCCTCTCCTTCAGAAAATTCAGCAGGTATTGTGGGTGAAACTATATTTATTTGCGGAGCAATTCCAACATTTATTCCTGATATGATATTCACCTTTGTTTCAGATAATTTGCCTGCTTCAATTTTAATAACGGATTTGCCCGAACCAACGTTTTCCAAACTTGCGAACACCTCATAACTTCTACTTTCTAAACCTGTTAGTAAGACACTACCAAATTCATCAGTTGTTCTTTGTTTTGATGGAGGATTGGTATACACCGCTGCATTCTCCACGGGTTCGTCCCCATTTAAAACGACACGGACATTCAAATCTCCAAGCATGGTTGGCGTCTCAATGT
>CALCSX010000173.1 GCA_937894165.1 uncultured Saprospiraceae bacterium
GCATTGCAAATATTTTTTGAAAGCCTGGCTGAGAAAAAACAAGTAAACCTTAGTTACAAATCCTTCCAAAATGAAAATTCTACCGACCGTCAAATTGAACCGGTCGGAGTGTTCTATGAAAATAACTATTGGCATATTTTGGCTTTCTGCCATCTGCGAAATGATTACAGACAATTTAGGACAGATCGTATTGTAGCAATTGAAAGAACGAATTTGTCTTTTGAATTAGAACATGGCACGATCGATGACCATCGGAAAAATTATCAAGACGAGCATAAGAATAAGGTGGTAATTCATATTGAAAAAGACAAAGTAAAATTCGTTAAACAGGGACGAAAATATTATGGCTTCGTCTCTGAACGTGACATAGGCGATATGGTTGAGATGGTGTTTATGACTCCGAATGCTGACAATGGAATCGCACGATGGTTTGTTATGTTCGGCGATGTAGCCACTATTGTCGAGCCGGAAAGTCTCAAAGTAGAAGTATTGTCACTTATTGAAAGAATAAAGACCAACCTAAACGATTAGATTGGCCTATTAAAATTATCTTTCCCAAAAATATGGTGGCTCAATTCCTAATGTTCTCAAATAAACATAAGCCTGACCTCTGTGATGAATCTCATTATCTATAAAATATAGAATTGAGGATAAAACTGTACCCGGATAAGCACCAAATGTAACGACTTCATCATGAAATTTCTCTTCAGGTAACATTTTCCAGAGATTGTCAATCTCTTTAGTCGCTTCATCCCAAGTATCAAGAATTTTCATTTTACTGTTTTGGTGATCAAGTTTTTCATTTAATTCTTCTGTCTCTCGGGTAACTAATTGTCGCAGACCCGGGGCACCAATCGCGATTAATTCCTCAATAAGTTTAGAGAAAGTACGCATCCCTCCTAATGAGTATTCAAAAAATTCCTTTTCAGGAAATACCTCTATACATTTTCTTGTTAATGCTCGGTGACCTTGCCAATGAGCAAGTAATTGTTCAGGAGTAATAATTTGACTAATCTTCGTTTCCATAATATGTTTTATATATTTAATAATAACAAATTTAAGTTGGTCAAATGACAGCTGATTGTCAACAGTGATCAGTAGAAATCAAATTTCCCGGAAAAAAGTAAAAAATAATATTAAAACTATTTTGACTACCTTTCGAATTATTTCAATATTAATGAAATGTTTAATAATAGCCAAATAGAACTTGAATAATTATAACGAATTTGTTGTTTAACCATTTATGAATAAATATTACAATTATGGTCGAGAAGCATTAAGAGTTGGGGGCATCAGCTTCTTCTTAACTTCTTTAAATTTTTACATTTTTAAAAAAGCACCGAAGGAGGATATTTTAGTTGATAATCCAGTAATGGGTAAATATAAATGTAGAAAAGGAACCATAGATTTCATTTTTTCTTTCTTCAATTATGAATATAAAATTAAAAAGGAAATATTAAGTAGAATTAATGAATTCGATACATTTATAGACATAGGAGCATGTATTGGGGATTACAGCATATGGTTGACGAAAAACAATATCAGATCTATTGCATTTGAACCTAATACAGATAATTTCCAAGCTTTACAAGAAAATATTTCTCTCAATAATCTAGAAGATAAAATTACAGTTTTAAACTATGGTTTAGGTGAAAAGAATGAAACAATTTTTTTTAAAAGTCATCCTGAGAATAAAGGATATTCAGGTAAATATGTAGATCTGCCCAACGCTACAGAACATCAGGTTGACATCAAAATTTTTGATGAGATATTCGTTGAGTTGGGACTTGACTATTCTCAGCACATTATTATCAAAATAGATGCGGAGGGTATGGAAGCTGAAATCATTGGTGGTGCCATTCAATTCTTAAAAAATATTCGAAAGGCACTTATTATCTTTGAATCACATACCGGTGAAGATCTGATCCTTCAAAATCTAAGCAAAATAACAAAATACAAGCTAATAGCTATAGACAACCTCAATAAAGGAGTTTTAATTGAAAATATCAATCCGTAAAACACAGTTTAATTTACTATCATTTTCAGTGATATAATCTCTTCATCATTACAAATTTGCAACAAGTAGAAACCGGGCATTTCCGGAACGGTAACATTTGGACTCTCAAGAGTTTCTTGTTTAACAATTTTTCCATTAATATCAATAATATTAATACTTTCAAAATTTGACAGATTACCTAATATTTTTACTACAGCACCGGGTCTAAGAGGATTTGGAGAAATTAATATTGGATTCACTTTGTCTATTTCATTTGAATTTGACTGTAGCTCAATAATGAAATCATAGGTATAAATGCAATTATTATCGTCTATGATACTCAATTCGTAATTCCCGGCTGCTAGATTAATAATAGAATCCAAATTTGACCCTGTCGACCACTCAAGACGATAAGGTGGCAAACCGCCAACTATTGTGTCTACGACTATAGCTCCCTCTCCCATTCCCTTATCAGAGAAAATTCGACTTGCAAGAGATACAGAATCAAGCACGGTTAAATTCAATGTGCGGATAGAATCACAATTTTCTATATTCTCAAATACATCAACATAAGTACCGGAAATATTATAAGAGTCAAGTGACACACCATAGCACAGCACTGTATCAATAGTCATATTCGATGTTGGGTTCACATGAAGAGTAAGTCTAAAGGTGGTATCGCATCCGTTTTCTTCTGACCTAGAATAAATATAGTCGCCCGGATCAGTAAAACCGAAATATTCTTCACCTTCACAAATACTAATGTTCTCAAAAATAGGTGATATGCTGTCTAAACGAATTAACTTAATATTACTAGAAGTTATGACTAAATAATTTTCATACAAATGTGAAATTCTTTCTGAAAGCTTTGTTAAATAATATGGGATTTGGATATTCTCATGAAAAGAAAATAATTCCAGATTCTGTTTTTGTAAAAACAATGTACTATCTAATTCTCTATAAAATATATTTTCATTATTATTGTTGAACACATCATCTTTAACCCAGTTTAACCCTTCATCATAACTCCGGTAATATTCCAAAACATTAATAGCCCGAATGAAAAACACCCCCTTATCAATAAATAATTTATTAGCAAAGGGTAAAAAATTAGTATTCGATCTAGTCCAACTCATACCATCATCTTTACTAATATACAAATGATAAGGTGCGTATTGTTGAAGAAACCAATATCCATCAAGCTCTCTAATAGTATGAAGAGAAACGCCATTGGGCCCGCTCTCAAAGTCTAAATTTAAAATTTCCCAGGTACTACCTGAATCTATACTCCTTAGCAAAGAATCCCCGGAAATTCTATGTAATGTACCCGTTTCTTCAGACGCCACCGGAAGTTTAGACCATTCCAATTTCACCCATGTCCAGCTTTCTTGATCTAATTTATATGTACCTTTATTAGATGCTACATATAATTCATTCATGATTTTTGTAAACCCTATAATTATTTCTGTTTCACCTGACAATTCTCCGCCTGTGATAGGATCCGGGAAAGAAACTATTTTCTCAAAGCTTTTATTGATATCGTTAAATTTATAGATATGGAAATTTGAATTAGCCCAAAGTTCATCATTAATTACGATAGAAGTTTTATGACTTGATCCATCTAAATAAGCGTCGAAATAGTGGTTAGTGATTTTCTTTTCACCTTCATAATTACTCTCAATAGAAGGTGTGGTTTTCAAAACAATTCTTCGAATTTGAAACCCGGTACAACTTTCGGGATCAGGAAATGTATCGAGATAATTACCGGGTTCGGAATAGCCATGTATGGTAGTTCCTTCACAAATTGTAGTATCGATAAAGACTCTTTTAGAGTTAATATCTTTAATAAAAGGATAAGTGGTTAACAAAGTCCCCGCATTATTTCTACTTTCATTTCCTAATATACGACCATTATGGTGTGTGTATTCCCCCGAATAAGGATGCATTGTATTGCTGAAAGTAAAAACCCTATTGGAATAATCCATTAATGTAGACACATTTGACCCCGGAACACCATCCAATATCGTACTATAGCCTTTGGAAGTGGAGAGAAATCCGCCCGAAGAAGACGCATGTGGGCCATGACCAAAACCTAAATTATGTCCTAGTTCATGGCAGAAAGTTTGAAAACTTATAATGGAAGCATTATGCAGTTTTTCTCTTGTTAATCCGAAAGAAATAGCCTGTCCTACAGGTGGTCCGACGTAATCTATTAAAAAAGACGTAATATGTATACAATTGTCCTCTTCCAACTCTCTGAATTGTGCTAAGTTTCCTGAGTAAGATGACACTGCCCCTAAGGCATGAGGAATTGAGTTCACATTGTACACCACGTCTTTGACTAGAGCAAGGCGACAAAATCCCGGAACACCGCTGTTTTCTAAGGTTAGATTCATATACGATATAGCCACATTGCTCCACATAAAAAGTGCTGTATCTCCCTGGATGTTAAGATAATTTTCGACACGACTTTTTCCTTCCTCATTAAAAATCATCATTATATTTAATGAGTCACTAAAATCCTCCTCTGATCTTTCACCTATTTTGTTTTTAAAATCATCAAAATTTATTCCGCTATCTACTGTCTTGCAATCAGTTTCCTTCCATATTTCCTCCATCCAAATTAAATTCCCGTTTAAAAAAGAAATGAGATAATTATCCCAGCCATTTCTAGAGAAAGTAGCAAAATAATTGTCTCCTGATTTGGCTAACAAAAATTCTGAGCTTGCAAAATTGACAACATCATAAATTTTCACTTCTCCACCATTGTAGTGTTTGTCACATTTTCGAAATTGAAGATGTAAACTCAAATCATCGTTCAACTCTAAAATATAAATACCCCTATCATTAGTCTCGGAAAATAAATTAATAAGATCAGTTTTATTTAAATTTGTTGTTTGAACATGATGACCGGCGGTCTCTTGACTTATCAAATTAAAGGAACAAAAAAATAATAAAATTACAAGGAAGAGTCTAAGGGATTCCATAGAATTAGTTTTATTGTGGGGTAACAAAAAATAAAATTACAGTTTTAAACTGCTATAAATTTAGAAAATCTTTGTTGTAAAAAGAAATAATGCTTTTAATTTCAAAGGATCAATCGAAAATAAAATTATAAGCATGGTATTTCTAATACCGCGATAGTTATAAATAAAACTGTATTTAAATTGAATCTATATTAGTTGTAAAATAAATTTTAAAAATATATTTATGAATTTTACTAAAGAAGAACTCTCGGAAATGGAAAGCCAATTAGCATGTCCTACCGGTGAGAATGGAGTTCGAATGGCTGAAATGATGAATCAATCTAATCTTGGAATGATTCTAAAAACTATAGAACTTTTGGAACTTAAAAACTCAGATACCATCATCGAAATCGATCCGGGGAATGGTATTCATCTACCTGAACTTCTCAATAAAGTTGAAAATTTGACTTATTCAGGCTTAGAGATTTCTCCAACTATGCTCAATGAGGCTAAGCGTATAAATAACCAATATATTTTGAATGGGAAAATTGATTTCTCCTTATATGATGGTCTTCATCTGCCTAAAGAAAGGATTTTTGACAAATTTTTCACCGTCAACACGTTATATTTCTGGCAAGATCCTTTACACTTTTTAAATCAAATTCATGAAATATTGAAAGAGGGAGGGCTTTGCGCAATTGCCTTCGCTCAAAAAAGGTTTATGAAGGATTTACCTTTCGTACATCAGAAATTCACGCTTTACGATAATGAAGATTTCTCACAACTTGTCCAATCAAGTAAATTTACTGCATTTGAAATAAGAGATTTTATTGAAGAGGTAATAAGTAAGGATCAACAAAAAGTCCAAAGAGAATATTCTGTAGCTTTGCTGTCGAGGTAAAATGAATAAATTACCCTTTTCCTATAAAAATCACCCATGAAAATATTGATCGTTAATGACACTAAAATTCCCGCTTTTCTCTATGGTGGCACAGAAAGAGTAATTTGGGATTTAGGAAAGGAACTTTCAAAACTAGGTCATGAAATATACTATTTAGTAAAGCATGGCTCTGAATGCCCATTTGCCACTGTAATTTCAATAAAAGAAGATATCGATATTCTTCAACAAATTCCTGATTTTATTGATATTGTTCACTTCAATTTTACGCCTAAAAATATTGAAGATTTCTCTAAGCCTTACCTCATTACTATCCATGGGAACGCCGGAGATGATAGAATTTTTAATTTAAATTCTGTATTCGTTTCGAAAAATCATGCTACCAATTACGGATCGAATTCCTTTGTTCACAATGGGCTGGATTGGGATAATTATGACAAACCTGAACTTAATAGCAGAAAAAATCATTTTCATTTCCTGGGCAAAGCAGCATGGCGGGTGAAAAATGTGCAAGGCGCTATCGATATCATCAATAATTTGAAAGGAGAGAAATTAATAGTGATGGGCGGCAACAGGTTTAACTTTAAAATGGGAATAAGATTAACTTTCTCCCCAAAAGTTAAATTCTATGGCATGATAGGGGGGCGGGCAAAATCTCAATTGCTAAATAGCTCGAAAGGATTGATCTTTCCGGTTCGATGGCATGAACCATTCGGCTTGGCTATTATTGAAAGTTTATTTTATGGGGCTCCGGTATTTGGCACCCCCTACGGCTCGCTCCCTGAATTAGTACCTAAAGAGCTGGGATTTTTATCCAATAAACAATGGGAAATAGAAGCCGAAATGAATAATTTAGACAAATATTCTCCTAGACAGTGTCATGAATATGTTCTTGAAAATTTTAACAGCAAAAAAATGGCCCACGCTTATTTATCTAAATATGAGATAGTACTTTCAGGGCTTACATTAAACGAAAAAACTCCACAATTACAACAAATTCAGACGTCGAAATTTTTGGAGTGGAAAAGCAGACCTTAAAGTTTGTGATTAAAATATTAAATTCTGAAAATCTTGTTGTTGAAATCAACAATAATTTGAATTTAAAATTTAGTTCTTCGAAATTAAATAACCGTGGCTAATAGCCAATTCTTTGGAGCTATAAGATTTAAATTTGCTATCCAAATTGATCCGGTTCAATAAGTCGATATCCCCATCTCGTATCTCTTCATGCACAATTGTAATTCCGAGTTGATTATACATAGCTATATAATCTTTAAAACGCAACCTATTCTGTGGTTGTATTCCATTATCGATCCAGCCCCACTGCGATTCACTAAATTGTAAAAAATTATAAATATTAATGGATTTATCGAAATGAGCAAAATGATCGCTCATATCGATAAAATGACTCATCACTCCATTATTTTTGAGAACTCTTTTAAATTCACGAAGTATACCTACAAGTATTTCTTCAGGAATATGCTCAAAGGTATTATTTGAACAGATAAAATCGTAAGTTCCATCTCTACAATCCATCTTTCTCGCGTCCCCTATCACAAAATTGAATTCAAGAGAATCGATGATTTCATTCAAGGAAAGTTGATCTCTATTTTCATAAATATTCATGAGCTTTTCCCATTTCTCCGGCTTGATTTGAAGAAATTTTGCAACTTTACCATTCTCTTTCCATTCTACAAATTTCTCAATAGTAATGACAAACCTATCCTTAGTTAACCAATTTTGTGTATCAATTGAGCTAATTCTATTTTCCCCGATCAAATAAAGTGAAAGCGGCACAATGGGATACCAGCCTGTGCCTAATTCAAGAATTTCCGCCTGTGATGATCCCTCCTCTTTGAACTTATTAAAATAATCGATATGGTCTTTTACGGCAATTAGCTTTAATTCAAAATATTCATCATTTAACAATACTCCCTTTGTCACATACTTTTGGAATAGATAATTGATTTTCTCCTTTTGGGGCAGATAAGAAATAGTCTTTTGTACTATTGCCTTAAGAATCCATTTTTTCA
Source organism: uncultured Saprospiraceae bacterium (assembly GCA_937894165.1). Taxonomy (GTDB): domain Bacteria; phylum Bacteroidota; class Bacteroidia; order Chitinophagales; family Saprospiraceae; genus CALCSX01. The sequence goes on from CALCSX010000173.1 coordinate 7,894, forward strand.
TAATTTCAATCTCAATATTTTTCTAAAAGGGAAATGTTCAGCTCCCTTGAACGATTTAACATTTATAATCTCACCTAATCAACCTTCAATGCATCCTATAAATGAGAAAAGAGCAGTAAAATTGGTGAAATTTAACGGACAATTCTAATGAAAGTCAGCTCATTTAAAATTTTTCTTTAAAGTACCTTCCATGATCTTTTCTCCAATCCCATACTGAATAATGCATAATCATATTTGACCGGGTCTTCTGCATCCATTTCCCGTAATCTGTCCGTTAGTTCAATGACAGTATGCCAATCCCTTTGTTTTCTCTGAATGAGCCCCAACTCTCTGCTCACCTTCTCGACATGTACATCAAAAGGTATAAGCAGTTGAGAAGGTTTTATACTTTTCCACAAGCCGAAGTCCACCCCTCTCCCATCAACTCTTACCATCCACCGAAGGAACATAAGAATCCTTTTGCATGTCGATTTTTTGGCTGGGCTTGAAACGTGCTTCAGCGTTCTTTCCGGTGCATAATCACAGTTGAAAAAATGATTGCGAAATCCAATCAAAATGTCACTCATTGGGATTTCACCTTTCAACTTTGGCATGAAAGCAGATTCTAAACTTTCGTTTTCAGAATAATGACGCTTGAAAAAATCGGCAAAGTAGAGCGTGTCAGTACCTTGAAATGTGCGATGGACGAATTTCTCCAACGGTCTTTTCTCTTCCTCCTGGGCATTCATTAGGAAATCATAAGGGCTATTGTCCATCATTTCAAACAATTGCTTAGCTTTATTGATGATGGTCACTCTTTGTCCCCATGAAAGAATGGCAGTCCAAAAAGCGGTAATTTCAATATCCTGTAATTTAGAATAGGAATGAGGAATACTAATAGGATCATTGACAATAAAATCCATCTTATTGTATTGTAAATATTTCTCTTCTAAAAGCTTCTTGACACTTTCCATAATAAAATAGGACAATGAAAATTCACTGTCCCAATTTAATTTATTAATAATGATTTATGAAAGTAAAAGCTATTTATTCAGCCTTACCTTTCACCATATTTATTTCATAACCTTCAATAACGTCCCCAACTTTCAGGTCGTTGAAGTTTTTGATATTTAAACCACACTCCATACCACCTCTAACTTCTTTCACATCATCCTTGTAACGTTTCAATGAAGCTAATTCTCCAACTACTCCCTCTTTCGTAGGATAAATAACGATTCCATCACGGATAACTCGTACGTAAGAGTTTCTCAATATTTTACCTTCATCGACTAAGCAACCTGCAATAGTTCCCACTTTAGAAATCTTGAATACTTCACGTACAGATAACTGCCCGATAATTTTCTCCTCCTTCGTAGGTTCAAGCATACCCTCGATAGCCAATTTAATCTCTTCGATTGCTTGGTAAATAATACTGTAAGTTTTAATCTGTACGCCTTCTTTTTCTGCCAGTTGTCTAGCATTCGAAGATGGTCGAACTTGGAAACCTACTATGATAGCATCCGATGCTGAGGCCAAAAGAATATCAGATTCGATTATTTGACCTACTGCCTTGTGGATAACATTCACCTGTACTTTCTCGATTGATAATTTCATTAAAGCATCTGATAATGCCTCGATGGAACCATCCACGTCACCTTTCACGATAAGGTTAAGTTCTTTAAATGTACCCAAAGCCAATCGTCGTCCGATTTCATCTAGGGATATTCGTTTAGAAGCTCTGTTAGCCTGCTCTCGCATAATCTGGCCACGCTTAGCAGCTATTGCTCTTGCATCTGAATCGCTCGCCATTATCTTAAACAACTCTCCTGCCTGAGGCGCTCCGCTTAAGCCTAGAATCAAAACCGGTGTTGCAGGACCTGCTTCAGTCACCCGCATTCCTCTTTCGTTAAACATAGCTTTGACCTTACCGCTTGTCTCACCCACTAACATGGCATCGCCTATTTTCAATGTACCATTCTGTACCAATGCCTTCGCTACATAACCCCTGCCTTTATCCAAAGAAGCTTCAAGAATAGTACCTATCGCACCTCTCTTTGGATTAGCCTTAAGGTCTAATATCTCAGCTTCAAGCAATATTTTCTCAAGTAATAACTCAATATTTAAGCCATCTTTAGCAGAAATATCCTGCGACTGGTATTTTCCACCCCACTCTTCCACCAATAAGTTCATAGCAGCAAGTTCCTGCTTAATTCTATTCGGATCTGCTCCTTCTTTATCTATTTTGTTAATAGCGAATATCATAGGCACTCCCGCAGCTTGCGCATGAGAGATCGCCTCCTTCGTCTGTGGCATTATATTATCATCTGCCGCAATAATTATTATAGCTACATCCGTCACCTTCGCACCCCTGGCTCTCATCGCAGTAAATGCTTCGTGACCCGGTGTATCTAAAAACGTGATTTTCTTGTGATCAGGACCTACAATAACTTCATAAGCTCCAATATGCTGGGTAATTCCACCCGCCTCACCGGTAGCTACACTCGCCTTTCTGATAAAATCCAATAAAGATGTCTTACCGTGATCCACGTGTCCCATTACAGTTACTATCGGTGCTCTTTCAACCAATGTTGATGGATCGTCCGGTTCCTCTTCTTCTAAAAGGTCAGCCTGGTCTTCAGCACTGACAAATTTTACTTCTTTATCAAATTCAGAAGCTATTAACTCAATAATTTCAGCATCCAATCGCTGGTTGATCGAAACAATTACTCCTAAATTCATACAAGTCATGATAACTTGTGAGGAGTTTATATTCAATAAGCTGGCCAACTCAGAAACTGTGATAAATTCAGTCAATTCTATTATCTGATCATCCTCTAAATTATCAGCTGCTTCCTGCTTTTCTCGGTGCTTCTCTCTATTATCTTTTCTTAGTTTAGACCTCTTGCTCTTTCCTCCACCGGAAAGTCTGGCCATCGTAGCCTTGATTTGTTCTTCGATCTCTTTTTGACTAACTTCTTGTTTGTCCGTTTCACCGGGCTTCTTAGCTGTTTTACCACCGGTGGCAGCAGGTCTTTGAGGTCCTCCCCTTCGATCACCACCGCCTTGCTGGGTAGTATCACCCGGACGGTTAGTAACAACAGTGACTTTTTTACGCTTGCGCTTCTTCCGTGCATCGTCAATCTTGCTTGCATCAGTCTTTTCTGAAGGCTTGACATTCTCAGCTTTTGCAGATGTGTCGACAGGCTTTTTCTTCTTCCCGCCCATAGCGGAAGCATCAATCTTGCCCAATATACTCAAACCCTTCAATTGAGGGACTTTAGTTACATGGACATTATCAACTTCTTCTTCAGCTTTTGGAGCTTCCTCTTTTATAACTTCCGGCTTCTCTGTTATTTCCGGCTTATTCTTTGAACCTTCATCAGAGGTTTCCTTTTTTGTTTCTGTCTCTTTAGCTTCGCTTTCTTTAGCGGAAACATCTTCTTGTTTAGGTTCAGCCTTCTTAGGTCGCTTGGGCGACAAGTCAATTTTACCGACTATTTTTAAACCCGGCGTATTCGACTTGACCTTTTCCTTCGCCTCTTCATCTACTTTTTCTTCTTTTACAGATTTGTCTACCTCCGGAGTTTCAGGTTCAGTGGTTTTTTCCTCAGCAACCTCTTCCTTTTTAGTTTCTGGAGTAATTTGTTCCGATTCAACTTCATCTTGTTTTTCGGCCGAAGTGCTATCGACAACAGTTTCCTCGGTAGGAGAAACTTCTTCTTCTTTTTCCTTGACGACTGACTCTTCAGATGCCTTTTTAGATTTCGCTTTTAAAAGTTCTTCTAATGCAGAACGTTTTTTATCGGGCTGTGGAGAGGTTTCCTTCTTCGCCTCTTCAGTTTCAGAATGAGATCGAGATGATCCGATTACGATCTGGTCAGCCTTTTCTTTAACAGCAAGGGAGCCCTTGAACTCCATTAGGAGCACAGTATACATATCCTCTGTAACAGTAAAGTTGGGCTTGTTTTCGACTTCGAATCCTTTAGAACTTAGATGGTCTACAATACTTGACAAACCAACATTCAGTTCCTTAGCAACTTTAATTAATTTTCTACTCATTCTAATTTTTTTCCTATTGAAGGAATTTAATCCTCCTCAACTTAATATATAACATTTACTTATTAACAACTTAATTTAAAGAAGATATTATTCTTCTTCCTCAAATTCAGCTGCTAAAATTTCTAACACATTCTTAATGGTTTCCACTTCCAAGTCCGTTCTTCTTTCTAACTCCTCTACTGAAAGTCTCAACACACTTTTCGCAGTATCACAGCCAATTCCTTCCAATTGCTTGATTACCCACTCATCAATTTCATCTCTGAATTCGATCAAATCAACATCCTCGACATCATAAACATTTTGTTGTCCTTCAGTCTGCACATTGATCTCATAGCCTGTCAATCTGGAAGCCAATTTTATATTCGACCCACCCTTACCAATAGCGAGGGATACCTGATCGGATGGCAAATAGACCATTGCTCTTTTCCTTTCCTCATCAATGGCTACACTCGACACTTTCGCAGGAGTGAGCGATCTTTGAATATACAAAACAATATTAGTCGTATAGTTGACAATATCTATATTTTCATTTCTCAACTCACGAACTATACCATGAATTCTCGAACCTTTCATACCCACACATGCTCCCACGGGATCAACTCTATCATCGTATGATTCAACAGCTACTTTAGCTCTGTCACCCGGAATTCTTTCAATATGCTTAATGGTTATTAAACCATCTTCTATCTCAGGAACTTCCTGCTCCATTAATTTCTCCAAAAATAAAGGACTCGTACGAGAAATAGAAACAATTGGATTATTATTTACCATTTCTACATTCGTAATAACAGCTTTAACCAATTCGCCTTTTCTGTAATGATCACCTCTGATCATCTCTAATCTTGGGAGAATCAATTCATTTCCGGTGGCATCATCAAGAACCAATAATTCTCTTTTCAAAACCTGATGTACTTCACAAATAACCAAATCTCCAACTCTGTCTACATATCTTTTGTAAACCTCATCCTTCTCCAATTCCATCAAACGTGACATCAATGTCTGACGAGCAGCCATAATTGACCTTCTTCCGAACTCTTCTAACTCCAACTTCTGATAACACTCATCTCCTATCTCATTGTCCTCATCAATCATCTGTGCCTCGCTATAAGATATCTGGCTTCTATCATCCGTAACCTCTCCATCGGATACCACCATACGCTTCCTCCAAAGTTCCAAATCTCCCTTCTGAGTATTTACTATTACTTCGAAATTCTCGTCTGTACCGTATTTCTTTCTGATCAATGTCAAAAATACATCTTCCAATACCCTAACTGTCGTAGGACGATCAATGTTTCTGCTGTCTTTAAAGTCTGAAAAAATTTCAACCAGATTCATATTCTGTTATATTAATACTTAAAATTCAATTTTTATAATAGCTCTTTTGATATCCTCAAAGGGTATCTCATGCTTCACAATTACTTTCTTCTTTTTTTTGCCTTCTTTTTCCACTACTTCATTCTCAAAAATGACGTTTTCACCTTCCACAGCTATTAATTTTGCTTCTAACTTCGCATCATTGCTATTCCGCAAAATTTCAAAATTACGACCGATATTCTTCGCATATTGCCGCAACATCACCAATGGTCTTGAAATCCCCGGAGATGATACATCCAAAGTATAGGCCTCGCCCAAAACCTTGCTTTCATCCAAATAACTCTCTATGCACCGTGAAACTTTGCGACATTTCAAAAAAGTAACACCCTCATCAGCATCCATGAAGACCTCTACCTTATGACCCTTTATAGAAATATCGACGATATAACAATCGACCAATTCCTCCTTTTCTATAGCTTCTTCAGCTAATTCTCTAATCTTTATTTCCATAAAATAGTTCCATTGTGGCCAAGAAAAAAGGGAACCTTTAAAGTTCCCTCTATCAAGAGATATACAATTTGTCGCAAAGATAACACTTTTTAAAGATTTATCAACAGTTTTGACTTAATTTAGTTATATATTTAGGTTTTATACTTAGAAAATAAAGTTTCTCATATTTTTGCCGCTCCAAATGGAGTCAAAGTTGTGAAAAGCTTGAAAATAATAATGTAATGAAGTGTAGTGAGATTTTGGGAAGAGCCCTGAAAAAAGATTTTTTGACTGTAGAGGAGGGTCAATTCCTATTTGAGAATGCCTCCACAGCCGAGTTGATGTACGTGGCCAATAAACTTAGACTTGAAAAACATCCGGACAACATCGTCACCTGGATTATTGACCGAAATTCCAACACCACCAACGTCTGTGTGGCCAATTGTAAGTTTTGCAATTTCTTTAGAAGACCCGGACACGAGGAATCTTACATAACCTCAATAGAAGAATACAAAGTCAAAATTGAAGAGACCTTTGCCTACGGTGGGGAACAACTTCTCCTGCAAGGTGGACACCATCCCGATTTAGGCTTGGATTACTATGCGCAACTATTCAGTGAATTAAAAACACTGTATCCAAATCTAAAATTGCATGCGCTAGGTCCACCGGAAATAGCTCATATTGCTAAAATCGGAAAACATTCCCATCATCACGTCCTCAAAACTCTAAAAGAAGCCGGACTCGACTCACTTCCCGGCGCAGGGGCAGAGATTCTAGATGATCAGGTTCGCAGATTAATCTCCAAAGGCAAATGCGGTTCTCAGGAATGGCTGGACATAATGCATGAAGCGCACAAGTTAGAACTGACCACCTCTGCTACAATGATGTTCGGCCACATCGAAACTAATAAACAGCGTTTCGAACATCTCGTAAAAATCAGGGAAGTTCAGAGTAAAAAACCGGTTAATTCAGTAGGATTTTTAAGTTTTATTCCCTGGCCATTTCAAGACGAGGATACATTGCTGAAAAAATTAAAGCGCGCCAGAAATAATGTCACCGGGGATGAATACATAAGGATGATTGCTATGAGCAGAATTATGTTACCTAATATTCAAAATATTCAGGCTTCATGGCTGACGGTGGGGAAGACTGTAGCACAGATTTGCTTGCATTCCGGCGCAAATGACTTTGGATCTATAATGATTGAAGAAAATGTCGTATCAGCTGCAGGAGCACCTTTCAGATTTACCGCCAATGGCATTCAGGAGGCTATTAAAGAAGCCGGATTTACCCCAAAACTGAGAAATCAACAATTTCAATACAGAGATTTACCGGAAAATATTAAACAACAAGAATTCGACAGAAATAGAATAGTTGTAGATTAATATTTGGGCGTCTCCCTGAGAAACTAAAAGTATCTATTTTATAAATAGAATTCAACTATGTTTCTCAGGGTCGGCGTATTTCGGAGTTCCGTACTTCCCTTCGGTTCGCACACTGCCTTCCCGGCAGTTCCTACATATGCCTGACGCAAGATCAAATACCGAAGCATGGTAATCTAATAATTCAAAATTTCATTTTCGTGAGATAGCGTAAATCTACTCTTCTTCACTTCCTCCATCCTGCACATCAGCATCTTTTTCTTCACTATTACCTTCCTCCTCTTCACTGAAATCCAACATATTTTGGTCCTTAAGCAAATCGTACCATTTAATAACTTTTCTGATATCCTTATCGCTTACCTTATACTCATCATAATCAGGAAGTATGGTTTTGAAATAAGTTCTTAAATCAGTTGAACTAGCCTTGGAATCGACCGGCGGATTGTTTTCGTACTCCTCCTTCATTTTCTTAAAAACTTCAAACAGAGGTGTAGAATCTTCTATTGTATATATAGCTATCGTTTCCAAAGGTGTAAAATTGTGCTTCCTTGCAGAAGCAAAGTGTACTTTTTTCGAAACCAAATCCTCCACCAAAAGGCCATTGTTTCTATTGGCTATCATTCGAAATAGACCCGGTAATCCGGAAACTGCTAATACTGTTTGTAAACTCATAATTAAATTTTAATATGCTAATAATTTTTCAATTTTCTCCTTTAATCTACCCTTCGGCATGTAAATTTCCTCCAGTTTTTTGGCAAAAGGTATGGGCGTATCTAAAGCCGCACATCTCATGACAGGTGCATCCAAATGTTCGAATAAATGTTCATTAATATAGGCGCTTATCTCCGCACCTATTCCTGCAAATAGCGAATCTTCATGTAAAATTAAGACTCGACCGGATTTCAATACATTTCTTTTGATTCCTTCATAATCAAGTGGAACTAATGTTCGCAAATCAATTATATCAGCACTAATTCCCATTTCATCACAAACTTCCTCTGCCCATACCACCCCCATTCCATAAGTAATTATACTGATTTCTTCCCCTACCTTGACCTGTCGTATTTTCCCAAAGGGCACATTGTAATAACCCTCCGGAACTTCACCACTGATAGCTCTGTATAAAGCTTTATGCTCAAAGTACATCACAGGATTTGGATCCTCAAAAGCAGTTATTAGCAATCCCTTTGCATCCTCAGGTGTTGACGGATAAACGATTTTCAAACCCGGTACATGGGCAAACCAAGCTTCCGTAGTTTGAGAATGAAAGGGTCCGGCGCCCACATTTCCGCCGCTGGGCATTCGAATCACAACATCTGCATTCTGACCCCAACGATAATATATCTTAGCAAGATTATTTACAATCTGATTGAAACCACAAGTAACAAAATCCGAGAATTGCATTTCCACCATTGATTTCATGCCTTTGATACTCAATCCCAATGCCGCCCCTACAATAGCACTTTCGCACAATGGTGTATTTCTAACCCTGCCGCGACCATATTTCTGAACCATTCCATCGGTAATCTTAAATACACCTCCATACTCTGCTATATCTTGACCCATTAAAATAAGATTGTCCCATTTCATCATCGCCTCATTCAATCCATCGCTGATAGCATCTACAAATCTTAAAGATTTCATTTGAATATCCTTCTCCACCTGCTTATAATCGAAGGGTGCATAGACGTCCTCTATCTCTTTCTCAATATTTGAATCAATTTCCTCCTCACCGTAAATCTCCTCAATATCCTTATGTATCTGCGCTTTTTGCTCAGCTCTGATATAGATTATCTCTTCTTCGGTAAGAATTCCTTCCGATACCAGCCATTGCTCATAGTTACTAATGGGATCCTTCAACGCCCATTCATCCATCAATTCCTTTGGAACATATTTAGTTCCCGAAGCTTCCTCATGTCCTCTCATTCTGAATGTCATACATTCCAATAGGATGGGCTCAGGATTCTCTCGAATTTCTTCAGCCAATCTTTTTATAGTACTATATACTTCCAGCAAATTGTTTCCATCGATACAATAGGATCTCATCCCGTAGCCTTTGCCCTTAGAAGTTATATTTTCACAGATATATTGTTCATTGGTAGGGGTAGAAAGACCATATCCATTATTTTCAACTAAAAATATGACCGGCAATTTCCAAACTGCCGCCACATTTAAAGCCTCATGAAACTCTCCTTGACTTGTGCCGCCCTCTCCCGTAAAAGCAAGAGATATTTTCTTTTCACCTTTCAATTTATTAGCTAGCGCTACCCCACCTGCCAAAGACAGTTGAGGCCCCAGGTGTGAAATCATCCCTACCACATTGAAATCCATACTACCGAAGTGGAAAGACCTCTCTCTGCCTTTTGAAAAACCATTCGCCTTCCCTTGCCACTGACTAAACAACCTTGTCAATGGAAATTTACGAGTAGTAAAAATGCCCAGGTTTCTATGCATACTAAAGATAACCTCATCCGGATCCAAAGCTAAGCCCACCCCAACAGAAATCGCCTCCTGCCCTATGCCTGAAAACCATTTAGATATACGACCTTGTCTGAGCAAAATCAGCATTTTCTCTTCAATCAGTCGCGGATATATGATTTGGGAGTAAAAATCTTTTAATTGTTGATCACTATAATCTGATCTGTTAAAATTCATTGGTATTTTCAATTAGTCTGCAAATATCTAATTTTATTCTCATTTATATAATAAACCTTCTAAAATTCAATCTCCTTTATAAAACTACAGAACTATTCTGAAACTTAGATGCTTCGAAATTGGATAATAAGGCTATTTGAAATTCATAAATCAATTAAGATTCCTCCATACTAAAGTCTACAGCACAAAGAAATTAATTCCAAGTCATTGGTAATCAGAAAAAATCTCTCTAATTCTCAGGCTCTTCCTCACCACCCCGGTTAAATATTTTTCGGAAGGACTCTTTGACCCTTTCCCCGAAACCGGCTCGTGAGGTATCAATCGCTGTCGTATCGGAATCACTTCTACCACCACCAAACAAATTAAAAAACCAATTGTCCTCCATATCAAAGAAAATAGGATCGCATTCCAAAGCAGCAGCCAATTCTTCAGACAAAGGTGGAAATGTTCGATTTTTTAAATACTCAAACTCCGGATCAGCCAATAATTTATTAAAGAAAATACCCCACATTGGTAAGGCTGTCTTTGCCCCCGCTCCAAGTCTAGTTGATCGGAATCGAATTTCGGGATGCAGACCTCCTACCCACACACCGGCAATGAGGTCGGGCGTAAAACCAATAAACCAACCATCACTATTGTTTTGTGAAGTTCCGGTTTTACCTGCAATATCTATGCTATACAAATTGTGCTTATATTTCAGCTCTCCAGCCGTACCATGATTTACGACGCCTCTCAACATCTCGGTAAGCTGTCTCACATGATCGCTTTTCACAACCCATTTATCTTCTACCACTTCCCGCTGTAACAAAACATTACCTTGACTATCTTCTACTCTCAAAAGATAGGTTTGGGGTGTTACCTTGCCTCTCATAGCAATCGCCGAATAAACCTCCATTAATTCATGCAGTGTTCCATCGGCAGCACCGAGGGCTACGGCGGGTGAGCCGGGAAGTTCACTTTTAAAACCAAGCCTATGAGCCATGGAATTAATATTTCCAATGCCGGTTTCCATCGCTACCTTCACTGTGGGTACATTAATAGATCCGGCAAGAATTCCTGCGAAAGAGTATTTGCCACCATATTCGCCATCAGAATTTCTGGGAGTCCAGTTTTCAAATTCCGGATAGGAAACTAAATCATTATCAATATACTGACATGGATCAAGCCCTTTTTCCAATGCTGCGAGGAAAACAATTGGTTTAAAAACTGACCCAACCTGCCGTTTCACCTGCGTATGATCCAATTGAATAAACTTATGATTTATCCCACCCACAGTGGCTTTAATTTCTCCGGTGGAAGGATCAGCCACCATAAATGCAGGCTCTAAATATTTTAAATAATGACTCAGTGAATCATAGGCTGAAATGTTATACACCTTCTCTCCTTCATAAGTAAATACTCTCGTCGGTCTTTTCAAGCGGAACAAAGAATCGATCTTATATTCAGAAAAGTTTTGTGCTACATATCCTTGGTAACGCTTGGAGGACAACATGGATCTCTTAATAAGTATAGTATCCTCCCAGGGCGCATTATCTCCATAGGTTCCTTCGAAAGTAGCCTGAAGGTTTTTCATGTGTTCAATGACGGATTCTTCTGCATATTTTTGGATTTTGGGATCAATCGTAGTGTAAATCCTAAGTCCGTCCATGTATAAATTATAAGGTCGGCCATCAGGATGTTGCAAATCCTTTAACATGCCGGGAAGCTCAATTCTAATCTTTTCTCTTAAATATGGCGCTAAGCCCGCACTCCCTTCATCACTTTTATAGTCCAGTTCAATTGGTAAAAGAGACAATGAATCTACCTCCGTTTCAGTCAAAAAATTGTATTTCTGCATTTGTAATAAAACAGTATTGCGGCGTTCTTTAGCTCGCTCCTGATTTATCAAAGGATTATAACTAGTGGTGGCTTTTAGCATACCCACTAGGGTTGCAGATTGCTGCAAATTTAGATCTTCGGGCTGTGCATTGAAATAAGTTCGAGATGCTGTCTTTAATCCAAAAACTGTTCCCCCAAGATTCACTGTATTCAGATACAATGTCAATATTTCCTCCTTAGTGTAAATATTCTCTAATCTTCTAGCGACAATATTTTCTCTGATTTTCACAACGATCATCCTGAAAATTCCGGAGTCATCAGGTCTTCCCATTAAATTTTTCGCCAACTGCTGCGTCAAAGTGGAGCCCCCACCACCGGATTTGTCACCCATCAAAACCGATCTAAAAATTACACGGAGTAATGCCCTCGTATCTATACCTCTATGCTGATAAAATCTTATATCCTCAGTAGCTATTAGCGCATCCACTAGACCATCCGGAATTTCATCATAACGCAATTTATCACGGTTTTCAACATAATATTTCCCTAAAATACTGCTATCAGCTGCAAAAACAATTGAAGCCACAGGTTGCTTTATTTCTCTTAATTCTGATTTGCTAGGTAATTTTCCAAATGCTCCGGCATAAACTAATAAAATAAAAAGTAGTATTAGTGCGATAAATCCACCAATTATAATGCCTATCCACTTCAAAACTTGACGCGGTCTTAGTGTTTTTATCTTTTGTTTTATCTGATCAATTCTCGACATTGAATACTTCTTGTTTTAATCATAATTGGGACTAAAAGCCAAAAATAGGCTTTTTAAAAATAATTAAATTGAACGCAAAATCAAATATATCTATTTTAATGGCATTATTTTCTCTTCTTTGAAAGTTTGATTTATGGATTGATATTAAATTTAATTTTAAACTGAAAAAACTTGATTAAAAATCTTATGTGAAGTAATTTCACTCATATCGGTGAGATGAATTTTATAATAGTCCAGCATTTTATCCAATAAAATATTTCTAATTTCCTTGTCTACTTTTACTGCACTGCATCGGTTAAAATCCAGATGCATAATAGTCTTAAAACTTCCAGTCATCTCTTTATCCAGATAGTTGAAATGTCCGGGTATATGCTCCGCAAATGCTCCCTCTTCCAAATCGAAATAATTGCCTTTTTCTTCTACTCTTAAGTTAGGTTCAAATCCCAAAAATTGAGACAATTTTATCAAGAAAATTAAAGGAAAATTTACCACACTCCTCGCCTCCAAATCCAAACTTATGAAGGCATTTTTTAGAAAATTAAATAAATCAATATTTTGCTCCTGTTCATGTATTGATTTGGCACAAATTTCAGAAAAGAAAAGACTGACGGCTCCTTTTGAGAGGTCAAATATTTCGCTTCTGTAATGATATCCCGGTCGAATTTCCTTAATACGATTGACAGAGTTTCCATCTTTGTGATAAACAACCATATCCACCAAAAAGCCGGGTTGAAATAATGCCGGACTTACCTTCGATTTTGGACTTCGCACACCATTTATCAAATAGGATCGCAAACCAAACTTATTGGTATAAATAGAAGAAATAATACTCGATTCCCTATATTTTATAGTCTTAAAAACAATTCCTTGAAGATTTGCAAGCATCCTAGTCTTCTATATCAGACGGTTGATTCCTATATTTTTGGCGAGTTGCAAGTCTATTCTTTTGTCTCTCCAAAATTAAGGCAGCCAAGGCTCTAGGTGGGCTTATAGTATCTTGCCCTAGTAAAGCCTTTTTGATATCCACCTCCTTGACATCAAGTCTATAAAGGAGGGATAAGAAGTAATCTAATTTTTTATCCATAAGATAAGCTACTTTTTCGGTTAATGCGCTTAAAAATATTTCCTCCGAAATATAATCCTCTTCCATTTCTAGATCGTTCAAAAGAGCAGGAGGAAATACATTAAAATTAGACATTACAAATCATTTTATAAACGCTCCTTGATAAAACGTCCAATTTCATCTATATATTTCCGATCGTTGGACAAGCGCGGCACTTTATTTTGACCTCCCAGTTTCCCTTTGCTCTTCATCCACTCGTGAAATGTTCCTGCAGGCACCGTTATTAATTTCAGCATATCCATGGCCATATTGCCTGTTCGCTTGGCCTGATAGTCCGAATTAAGGTTCTGTAAATTGTTATCCAACCTCTCAGCAAATAAGGATTCATCCGGTGGTGACTTTTCAAATTCAACAATCCATTGATGCCCCCCCTTATCTTTACCGGCTAAATAAATAGGTGCCACTGTATATTCCGAAACAATACTATTCAACTCTTCGCAGGTCAATGCTATTGCCTTATCGGTATTTCCAACCATCACTTCCTCTCCAAAGGCATTCACGAATTGACGAGTTCTTCCAGTAATTTTTATTGTGTATGGGTCCGTTGAGCTGAACATTACCGTGTCGCCGGGCATATAGCGCCAAAGACCACTGTTATTAGTTATAATTAGTGAGTAATTTTTCCCTGTTTCAACTTCCCATAAAGGTACTATCTTATTCAAATTTACACTATCACCCTCGACTGGTGCAAATTCATAAAAGATGCCATTGTCAAGCAATAGCAACATATCATTATGCTTGCCACCGAATTCGAATTGCGCCGCAAAATAACCTTCAGAGGCATTGTAAACATTCTGATATACAATTTCATTAGATGGTAAAAATTCCTGGAATTGACTGCGGTATGGTTCAAAGCCCACACCCCCATGAATGTAAGCCTGAATTCCCGGCAAAACTTCTAAAATATTATCCTTCCCGGTCTTTTCAAGTATCCTTCGAAATAACACCACAATCCATGTAGGAACGCCACCAAACATGGTCATGTCCTTATCTTTGATGATCGCATTGGCCATCAATTCGATCTTATCCTCCCAATTCGGCATCAAGGCAATTTCAAATCCGGGTGTATAAAAAGGTCTGCCCACCCAAGGCATATTATGTATCATTAAAGCGGACACATCACCTGAAATTGTCTTGGAATGATGGGGGTTGTCCTCCAAGCTTCCTCCCATCACCAAACTTTTGCCCTGGAACAATCTCAAATCAGGTTTGTGATGATACAGCATTGTAACGGCATCCCAGGCACCTCTTATATGAGTTTCTCGAAGATTTTCCGGACTTACAGGTATATATTTACTCTTATCGGAGGTCGTACCGGAAGATTTAGAAAAATGTATTGTTCTTCCGGGCCATAGAATATTCTTTTCACCTCGCATCATCCGCACAACATCTAAACGAATGTCATCATACTCTACAACCGGTACAGTTTTCTGAAAATCACGGTAAGTTCTTAATTGATCAAATCCATGTCTCTTTCCGAATTCCGTCGACTTACCGGAGTCTACAAATCGAGTAAAAAGTTTCAATTGCACTTCCTGCGGATGATTCATATAATATTCCAGCCTTTTATAGCGCAATTGCAAAAAACGAGACATTATTTTATTGAATATCCTTTTCATTAAGAGAGTTAATTCATTTCCCTACAATACTATAAAACCAAAAATACAAAATATGTTGATACATAGTTTAGTTTACTATATTTAATAATTCTGTATTACAGCTCTAATTTTAGAAAATCCGCAGTATAACCTACACCTTTTTTGACAATCTGTTCCGGTGTTCCTTCGGCAACAATTTTTCCTCCCGCTCTACCACCTTCAGGTCCAACATCCAGAATATAATCTGCCATTTTAATCACTTCCATATTGTGCTCAATAACCATAACCGTATTACCCTTTTCAACCAGACTGTTCAGAACTGCCATTAAATGCATCACATCTTCAAAATGCAAGCCCGTAGTAGGTTCATCAAGAATGTAAAATGTACTTCCTGTATCTCTTTTGGACAATTCTTCACTTAGTTTAACCCTCTGCGCTTCCCCTCCCGAAAGCGTAGTCGCCTGCTGTCCTAGTGTAATGTATCCCAGACCTACTTCTTTTAATATTTTAAGCTTTAAATAAATCTTCGGGATAGCTTCGAAGAATTCTACGGCTTCATCAACAGTCATATTCAAGACATCCGAGATATTTTTACCCTTGTAGATGATTTCTAGAGTTTCACGATTGTATCGCTTCCCTTGACAAGATTCACAATCGACATGAACATTCGGCAGGAAATTCATCTCTATCACTCGCTTACCGGCTCCCCCACAAACTTCACACCTCCCCCCTTTTACATTAAAAGAAAATCTTCCTGCGGAATACCCTCTAATTTTAGCCTCCGGCAAATTTGTGAAAAGCTTTCGAATCTCTGTAAACATATTAGTGTATGTGGCAGGATTTGAGCGTGGCGTTCGCCCAATGGCAGACTGATCGATCTCGATGACCTTGTCCAAATGTTCCAAACCCTTTATCTCTTTATATGCCAAAGGATTCTGAGTAGAATTGTAAAAATGTTTTCTTAGAATAGGGTATAAAGTGTCATTCACAATGGTGGATTTACCACTCCCCGACACACCCGTTACGCATGTTAAAGTACCTAAAGGAATTTTAATGCTTACATTTTTCAGATTATTTCCACTTGCACCTATCAATTCGAGCGTCTTGCCATTGCCTTTCCTTCTCTCTGAAGGAATTTCCAATTTTTTACGACCCGATAAATAGTCGGCGGTAAGTGTATGACTCTTCATAAATTCTTCCGGTGTTCCTTCATTCACTAGAAATCCTCCATTTTTGCCCGCTCCGGGCCCCAAATCAAACAAGTAATCAGACGCCAACATGATATCCTTGTCGTGCTCAACTACCAAAACAGAATTTCCAATGCTTGTCAGCTCGCGCAATGCCTCAATCAATCTGACATTGTCCCTTTGATGTAAGCCGATACTCGGTTCGTCCATTACATAGGTTATCCCCGTCAATTTAGATCCAATTTGATTGGCGAGTCTCGTGCGCTGAGCTTCCCCTCCGGATAAAGTCCTTGCAGGTCTGTTCAAATGCATGTAATCAAGTCCCACATGGAGCAAAAATTTAAGTCGATACCTGATTTCCTTAATTATATCCCTTCCAATTAGTCTTTGTTTGTTGGTCAATCGCTCTTCAATCCCTTCAAACCAATCATTTAGCTCTTGAAAATCCATATTAGACAAATGACCAATATGCTTTCCATCAATGAAAAAATAAAGCGATTCCTTCTTTAATCTATATCCGTCACAAACATCGCAGTCTACCAATTCCATATACTCCTCTGCCCAGGACCGGATTCGCTCCGAAGTTGATTCTTCAAACCATTTTTCCAGCATATTTACCAGTCCTTCCTTGGCCAGATCATAGCTGTAATCGTTATATTGATTCACTTTAGTAGCTGAGGATTCTTCACCGCCAAATAAAATTACTTTCATCGCTTTCTCAGGAATATCTTTTATAGAGGTGGCAAATGTAAAGCCATGCGTTTTCGATATTTTCCTCAACTGGTCAAAAGTTTGGTTCTTTCTAGCCTCACCAAGGGGAGCAATGCCGCCATTGTTGATATTTAATTCCTTATCAGGCAGCACTTTATCCAGATCAACCTTAAACTGATGACCCATTCCTTTACAAGCAGGACATGCACCATAAGGTGAATTGAAGGAGAATGAATTGGGGGATGGCTCTTCGTAGGAAAGTCCCGACTGGGCATCCATCAAATCCTTACTAAATGGATTGACCTCCTTACTTGCAATATCTAAAACAAACAAAAGACCGTCTCCCATCTTGAAAGCCGAACGAGCCGACTCCAAAAGACGGGCATATTTCTCTTCCTCAACAGTAATTCTATCTACTACCACCTCTATATCGTGGGTCTTAAATCGCTCTACCTGCAATCCCGGACTTAAATCTACTATATCCCCATCAATCCGAACCTTGGTAAATCCTTGCTTGCGAACTTGATCGAACAATTCCCTATAATGACCTTTTCGTCCTTTCACCAAGGGTGCAAGAAGCGCAATTTTTTTACCGGCATAAATTCCCTTGATTTGATCCATCATTTCATCCTCGGTGAATTTTACCATCTTTTCTCCGGTAACATAGGAATGCGCCTCAGAAGCGCGAGCGAAAAGTAATCTTAACAAATCGTAGATCTCAGTAATAGTACCAACAGTAGATCTAGGATTCCAACCTGTGGTCTTCTGTTCTATAGAAATCACAGGACTTAAACCGTAAATCTGTTCGACTTCCGGCCTGTCCATATTCCCGATAAACTGACGGGCATAAGCCGAAAATGTCTCCAAATACCTTCTTTGACCTTCGGCATAGATGGTATCGAAAGTCAGTGACGATTTTCCACTTCCGCTAATACCGGTAAAAACAACAAGTTTATTTCTCGGAATTTTTAAACTAACGTCCCTTAGATTGTGCTCCCTCGCTCCTATCACCTCGATCACATCCTCTTCAGGTTTATAAATATTTATTGTCTTAGACATAAAATGGTCCTATCTTTTTAAAGCAAAAAGCAAAATTACACATTCTCAGACTTTCAGCAATGATATTAATTAAAATGATTATTAACGTATTCAAAATAATCTTCCTAATTTTCAAACAAATAATCTAAGTACTGGTTGCGATTGAAAATATTATAATATCAAAATAGTTCGAAATTTAGAGGCTTCACGTGAGGAATAAGTGGATCACCTAGTGGACTAAATTAAGAGATCAATTTTTCGGTAACATGCCTGCCGCTCTTCCAAACTTTACAATGTTTTTAATGTTTCTCCAATATGCTCAAAATCTCATTTTCCGAAACTTACAAATACGAACTGCCTGCTAATCATCGCTTCCCGATGGAGAAGTATAGCCTGCTTCCTGAGCAATTATTGTATGAGGGCACGATTACTTACGACAATTTTTTTACGCCTGACGAACTGGAAGAATCCACAATTCTACTGACACATACATCGGAGTATTGGGACAAATTGAAATATCAGTCGCTCAGTACAAAAGAAATCCGAAAAATTGGCTTTCCGATGACACCTCAACTTATTACCCGGGGAAGAATAATAGCCAATGGCACTATTCAATGTGCTCTTTTTGCGCAAAAATATGGTATTTCACTCAACATCGCCGGAGGAACGCATCATAGTTTTGCAGAGCGCGGCGAGGGATTTTGTGTCTTCAATGATGTCGCTATTGCGTGTAATTATTTGCTTCATAGAAAATTAGTAAGCCGAATATTGATCATCGATTTAGATGTCCATCAGGGAAATGGGAATGCGAAAATATTCGAAAATGACCCCAGAGTTTTTACTTTTAGCATGCATGGTGCGAAAAATTATCCCTTGCGAAAAGAGAATTCTGACCTCGACATTGAACTTGAGGATAATACAGATGACAAAACCTACCTTGGTATATTAAGGGAGACATTGCCCCCTATCATGGATCTGGTCCAACCGGAAATAATTTTTTTTATTTCGGGCGTAGATGTCATCAAATCCGATAAATTAGGTCGCCTCGGAATGAGCATACAAGGCTGCAAAGAAAGGGATAAAATAGTCTTGGAAATGGCAAAAAACAATTCTGTTCCTATTGCTGTAAGCATGGGGGGCGGCTATTCAGTCAGGTTGGCAGAAATAATCGATGCACATGCCAATACTTTTCGCCTAGCACAAGAAATATTTTTCTAAGCCTATATTTCAAAAACGATTTGATTAGATTTGCTATCAAAATAAAGATTATATGCCTCATTTTGTAGAAGTCATTCTGCCTCTCGCAATTCCTAATGCTTTCACCTATCACTTGCCGGATGAATGGAGGAATAAGGCTGCGGTAGGCAAAAGAGTGGAGGTGCAATTTGGCAAATCCAAACATTATTCAGGCATTATAAAATCAATTTTCGAGTCAGATGAAGATGTCAGTATGTATAAACCTGTCATCAATATTTTAGACTTGCATCCTATCTTAACGGAGGAACAATTTAAATTGTGGACTTGGGTGGCCAAATATTATTGCGTCGGTATTGGCCAAGTAATGAATATTGCGCTTCCCCCGGGCCTCAAAATGAATAGTGAAAGTATTGTAAGCTTGCATCCTGACTTCCATAATGAAGATAATGTATCGACCTTCCCTGATGATGTTGCTGAAGTAATTGAAACACTTCGCAATCAAGGAGATATCAATCTTGATACAGTTCGGAAAGTACTGTCTAAGAAAAATGTTACCGCCACTCTAAATTATATGTTGGAGGAGGGAATGATTGTTTTAAAAGAGGAACTGATACACGAATACAAAGTAAAAAAAGAGTTTTTCGTCCGCTTAAAAATTGATCCTAATGATCAAAAAGCCGTCCATGATGCTTTAGATGCAACAAAAAAATCTGAAAAACAGACCAATGTAATTTTGGCATTATTGCAAGCTGCCAGAGAAAATGAATGGTCAAAAAGAAAGGAAATTGCAAATTTAACAGGAGTTGAAAGTCCCGTATTTAAGGCTCTAGAGAAAAAAAATCTCATCGTTCAGGAAGAAATGGAGACCAACAGATTGAAGAATCTGAAGACCGAGGATGATTATTTTCAAAAATTGACCTTAAGTCAGCAAGAGCTTATTCAACAAATCGAAGCAGCCGGTCCGGAAAAACCAAGCTTAATTCATGGCGTCACCGGAAGTGGAAAAACGAGAATATTTACAGAATTAATAGAAAAGACAATACAGGAAGGTGGTCAGGTGCTTTATCTCGCACCGGAAATCACCCTGGCAACACAATTAGTCGAAAGGATAAAGAAACAATTCGGCTCACAACTCCACCCCTATCACTCACGGCTCAGTTCATCTCAAAAAGTAGACGTTTGGAAGGCAGTTCATCAAGGTTTTCCTATTATTTTGGGTGCAAAATCCGCGGTTTTCCTGCCATTTACCAATCTTCAACTGATTATTGTAGATGAAGAACACGATGACAGCTATAAAAATAGTTTCAACGCACCTCGCTACCACGCCAGAGATGTAGCGATTGTTCTATCAAAAATCACGGGAGCTCGAATCGTCCTCGGTTCCGCTACCCCAAGTTTAGAGTCTTACTACAATGCCAAATCCGGGAAATATAATTATTTTAGGATGGATCAACGGATTGATGATGTCAAGATGCCACAAATGGAGCTAATTGACATAAAACGATCTGAAAGGATACGTCGGCACAAGTTTCAACTGGCAGAACCAAGCCTAGAAAAAATCCAAGAAGCGCTGCATTCTAAAAAACAAATACTTATTTATATCAATAGAAGAGGTTTTGCGCCGGTTTTTGAATGTGAAGCCTGCGCGTGGACGCCGAAATGTGGAAATTGCGATGTGACACTTACTTATCACAAATTTAGTAATCAACTGCATTGCCATCTCTGTGGTCACAAGGAATATTTGCCATCGAAATGTCCTACTTGCAGTAATCATACCTTCGATATTCATGGGGCGGGAACTCAGCGAATAGAAGATGAATTAAATATATTTTTTCCGGAGGCCGTGGTGGAGCGCCTGGATATGGACAATGCCAGAAGTTCTAAAAATTTGCTGGAAATATTAGATAAAATTGAGAATAGAGAAATTGATATCATTGTAGGTACCAGGATGGCTACGAAGGGTTTGGATTTTGACAATTTGGCCTTAGCAATAGTAGTAAATGCAGATAGTCTCTTTTCTTTTCCGGATTTTAGATCTCATGAGAATGCCCTTCAACAATTGATCCAAATAGGTGGGCGCGTAGGCAGAAAATTTGATGAAAGTGCCTATTTTATTCAAACTGCTAAACCAAATTTTGAAATGTTCCAGTTTCTCGATCCACAGAGTCATGGAATATTTCTAGAGGAGGAATTAAAGACAAGACAAGATCTAAATTACCCGCCATTTTCAAGATTAATAAAAATAACCTTAAAGCATAAAAATGCTCAACTTGCAGAAAATTCTGCCGAATTCTTTGCCGAAGGTCTAAGAAAGCATTTAGATTCAGAAATATTGGGCCCTTCCAGCCCTTTGATTGGGAGAGTGAGAAACTATTACCTAAAGGACATATTAATTAAGTTACCCACAGATGCAGTTTTGATTGCCCGCACCAAGGAAATATTGATAAAACTAGTTCACAATATGGAAGCACAGCGAGATATAAAAGGATTAAAATTAGTTTTAGATATAGATCCTTAAAAAATCCAAATAATTAATTAAATTTGCCTTGCTTTAGCGAAAATGTAAATACACAGAGTAGTTACGAAAAACAAGGGGGATTAGCTCAGCTGGCTAGAGCGCTTGCATGGCATGCAAGAGGTCACCGGTTCGACTCCGGTATTCTCCACCAAAAAAGACTTTCCATCATCCGGAAAGTCTTTTCTATTTTATTCACATGCTGTTTTAAAACCCTGAGAATAGCATCCTTGAAATTTTGGTTTTTAAACCAAGGGATGACTATTTCTCATTTTTATTGACTGTATATAATTCTCCCCTTTTCAACTTACCCAGATATTCCTTTAAGTCCGTCCTAACTTCCCCTGACATCAAATATAGTCCAATAATATTCGGGAAGGCCATTGCCAAAATCATCATATCCGAAAAATCCAATACTGCCCCCAAGCTTACAGAAGCTCCTATAACTACGAAAATAAGAAATATAAATTTGTAAGTCATTTCAGACTGTCTACTTTTTCCAAATAGATAAGTCCAAGCCCTCATACCGTAATACGACCATGAAATCATAGTTGAGAAGGCAAATAAGAAAATTGCAGCGGTAAGTATATAAGGAAACCATGAGATAACCGTTCCAAATGCATCGGAAGTCAATTGGGCACCGGCCAAACCTACGACTTCATGCTTACCTGTAAAAATAAGAACCAATGCTGTCAAGGTACATACTACCACAGTATCGATAAAGGGCTCTAGCAAAGATACAAATCCTTCAGATGGGGGATTGTTGGTCTTCGCCACACTATGTGCTATCGCAGCCGAGCCAATTCCTGCTTCGTTGGAGAAAGCCGCTCTTTGAAAACCTACGATTAAGACACCAAGAACACCTCCTTTTAATGCGGATGGACTAAAAGCTCCGTCAAAAATGGCATACATTGCCGGTAGTATATTTTCGATATTAACCCCAATTACAATCAGACATGCTAAAATATAAATCGTTGCCATCAGTGGTACAACTTTAGAAGTCACATTGGCAATACTTCTAATGCCACCGATAATCACTGCACCGACTAAAACGGATATGATCAGACCAAACCAGAAACCATTCCCAATAAAGCCGGGAATCTGACCTGAAACTGCCTCAAACGCCTGATTAGCTTGGAACATATTACCCCCTCCAAAAGAGGCAAGAACGCATAGAACAGCAAAAACGCCGGCTAGTACTTTACCAAGTTTTTTCTTATTCTGATTTTCCAAACCTTTTCGTAAATAGCTCATGGGTCCCCCGAACACTCTTCCGTCAGGGGTTATTTCGCGATATTTCACCCCCAGCGTACACTCTACAAATTTCGATGACATCCCTAAAAGCCCTGCCATTATCATCCAAAAAGTAGCGCCTGCTCCCCCTACTGAGATCGCCACAGCAACACCGGCAATATTTCCCAATCCGACAGTCCCCGACACTGCTGTCGTCAAAGCTTCAAAATGTGTCACCTGTCCAGGAGCATTGGGATCATCATGTTTTCCCTTAGCCAAGTCAATGGCATGTCGAAAACCTCGAATATTGATAAAACCCATTTTGAAAGTGAAAAATATCGCACCACAAACGAGCCAAATGACAATAAAAGGTATATTTTTTTGTTGCTTGTCACCATTTGGATGTGTTAATGCTATCTTTTCGTCATATTCAATTCTGGCAAAGTTATGAGCTCCTTCCTCTATGACATCTTTCTTACTTTTTGAATCATATATTAGTCCATCCTTATCTGTCAAATATTTCAACTTTCCATTTGCCGGTGCTAAGGCCTCATACGCTTCCCCTCCTTCTTGCTCAACTATGGCAATAGGCTCCCCTTCTTTCACTTCTGCTCCTTCACTTTTCAACCACTCTTTCACTGAATATCGACCTTGAATACCCGGCTGCCAGGCTCGTATTGGCACATCCCTGCCATCAGCATAGACTACCGGATCATAGATTCCAATGGCAGAAAAAGGATCCCAAAACAAAACTGATCCAATTCCGGAAACAATTGGAGAGAAAGTCCCATTAAATTTTTCAGTAATTGCGTCAGTCGGAACTTTATACTTTTTTGTAACAGCTGCTCCTGATGCATCCGAAACTTCTACTTTATAAGTAATTCCTTCAACTAATTCGCGAGAAATATTGGAATTTAAAGGGGTATTTTGATTGCTCCATTTATACGAATAGGGAGGTTCGCCACCACTCACTGTCAGCTCTATTACACCATCATTAATAAGATGTGTCGGATTAGAAATCCTATCTTGAACGATTAATGTTTGTGATTGAAGTAGTGTAGAAACAAAAAGGAATAGAACAGCTATAAATTTGAAATTCATATGCAGAGGTGTTAAATTTTAGTTTCTGATTTTGACTGAAATCACAGCAAGGCCACACTTCAGTAAAACTATGTTATAGGTTTTATTTTAAAATCCTGTACAAGATGCTAAAAAAAATTTCTAAATCAAATTTTTTATGTATTAAAAATGTAACCTAAATAATAGATATTTAAATATTGCTGTACATTAATTAAAAAGTGCCTTCCACTTCCTTTGAAATAGCCGGCACTTTATCCATGTAAATGTAAACTAATAATAATTTTATAAGGAGTATTTATTTGCTGCAATCAAATGATTCGCAACCTTCCTTCTCGCTTCTTTCATGTTGATAGCAGGATATTTAGCAAAACGCTTCACGCCCATCAACATTATTTTCAACTCATCACCTTCAGCAAATGATGCTAAAGCCTCAACCGCATTTTCAGAAATACTATTTTGGCAATTATTGAAAAGAGCCTTTAGAATAGCTTCATGGATCTCCTTGTTTTCAGTATATTCTAGCAAACTAAGCTTTTGGAGTCTCAAAAGCGTGGATTCACAGAGATACACATCAATGCCAATATTAGCAATATTCATAAGAACTTCCTGCTCTTCCTTTAAATCATATTTACCATCCATCTGACCCTTAGCAGCTGCACCAGCTACCATGAGTAGAATCTTTTTGAAGTTTTTTAATGCTAAAATTTCATCCCCAAACTCTCCGTCAGGCGTTTCCGGAGAAGCAAATGAAGTCAATTCTTTTTGAACAGCCCAAGCAGGCCCAACGAGATCCAGTTCGCCTTTCATCGCCTTTTTGAGAATCATATTTACAATTAACATTCGATTGATTTCGTTCGTACCTTCGTAAATTCTATTGATTCTACTATCTCGATAAGCACGAGCCGCGGGATACTCCTCAGAAAAGCCATAACCTCCATAAATTTGAAGCATTTCGTCAACCACAAAATCTACCGCTTCAGAACCATATATTTTCATGATGGCGCACTCTATGGAGTATTGCTCTGCTGCCTCTAATGTTGATTCAATAAAATTCTTCCCATCAGCCATCAAACTAGCCTTCATATCATGCATAGAATCCGATATACGGTATGTCATAGATTCCGCTGCAAAGGTTCTAATAGCCATTTCTCCTATCTTGGATTTTATGGCTCCGAAAGCAGACAAAGGCTGATTAAATTGATGTCTTTCATTGGCATAATTTACTGCAGAATCTATTCCCATCTTGCAGCCTCCCATGGCCATTGCTCCCAATTTAAATCTTCCAATATTTAATACATTAAATGCAATTAGATGTCCTCTACCAATTTCTCCCAGAATATTTTCCTTAGGAACAGGTGAATTTTCAAAAAACACTTGACGTGTTGAAGATCCTTTTATACCCAATTTGTGCTCTTCCGCTCCCAGAGACATTCCTTCCGTTCCTTTTTCGACAATGAAACCCGTAAATTTATCGCCATCAATTTGAGCAAAAACAATAAATATTTCTGCGAATCCCGCATTGGAGATCCACATTTTCTGCCCATTCACAATATAATGACTGCCCTCCTCATTTAAAATAGCTTTGGTTTTTGCAGATAAAGCATCAGAACCACTTCCGGGTTCCGTTAAACAATAGGAAGCCAATAATTCACCGGAAGCCATTCGTGGTAGATAATTTTTCTTTTGTTCCTCCGTACCAAAATATAAGATTGGAAGCATCCCTATTCCGGTGTGCGCGGCAATGGAAGTATTGAAGGAGGCATCTCCCCTTCCTAACTCCTCAGAAATGATAGTATTTGCATTCGTACCCATTTCCATTCCTCCGTATTCCTCCGGTATATGCGAACCTAACAAACCTAAATCTGCAGCCTCCTTTAACAAGCTCACCTGTTCATCCAATATACCCCCTCTTTCGCGAACAGATTGCTCTACAAAATCTCTCACCATTTGCCTTACCATAGATTGCTCTTCAGTCGCTTCTTCCGGGACAAAAATAGTAGCCGGATCCGTTTCTTTAATTAAAAATTCACCGCCTTTGACGTAGTCGTTCTTTGTATTAGCCATTTTATATAATATTTAAGTTCTAATATAAGGATATTTAGAAAAATAATAAAAAATTCTATGATTTATCAACGACACCATTGATTTGTTCAATATTTTATTCTGATATATAATTATTTGTGTCTTCAAACAGAATAATATACTTATACTATTAATATAAGATTTTTCTCTATATAAAATGACCCAAAAAAAGCTCAAAAATAAATTCTGAGCTTTTTTCAACTATTGTCTCTACATACCGGGTCCAACAGGCATGTCCATGTGAGACTTTCCAATTCGATATACCGCACTAAAATTAATCAGGTAATCAGCAAATGCCGCATCCCCATGCGCATAAATACCTGTCTGTTGCGTTCTTTCTTTGTCGAGAAAACTTTGCGTTCTGTTTCTTACAACTGCAATGGGTACATTTAAGTTAAAAGAAATATTACCCACACTATAATTCAATCCGGGCTCTACAGATACCACATATCCCGGTCTCCTATATCCTTCACTACTGCCAATCAGATCTGTATGAGGTACCGCCTCATAGCGACCTCCGATATATACATTGAAACCCTTTAAAGGAGTTAGATAGAAAGCGCCCACACGTGCAGCTACTTGATCAGGCACAGAAAATTCAGCACTTCCATTTCTTATCAAAACACCGTTAGTGGCAGCAGGATTAGACAAATAAAAGAAGTTTCCTGTCATCATCACAGAATTATTAAGCCTATAAAATGCCTGCATTTCTAAACTTACACCTACTCCCCCATCTCCCAATTGAATCGATTGATCAACAACACTTGTACGCGTTTCGTCTCGGTTTGGACCCTGATTATAAAAGTCACCCATCACCTCATAATCGCCAGTTGCCAATTTCATTCCCAGAGAGGTAGAAACATTAAATTTATTTGCTTTGGCAGGATCTAACAGCCAGTAACCTAAGCCAAATCGGATATCAGACAAACCTGAAGATTGGGTTGAGTGTCTTTCGCCAAGCCCGTTAGGTGGATTACCTCCATGTTCATACATAGATGATCTATGATGAAAAGCAAAAGGTATTGATGCTGATGCAAACAATCTATCCGTAATTCCATAATTGACGAAAAAGTCGACGAAATAGGAATCATTTATTACTTCCGTGCCTTCCTGCAATCTGTATTTTTCCTCTTCAGATCCTCTGAAATGCCTAAATGACTGAAAATAACGAAAATCCGTTCCGATAAAAAACTCCCCTTTAGATAAGCCGAAAGAAGTCCCTATTCCTCCGCTACAATTTGACATTCCTCTCACAGCTACACAACCCTGAGCATTCAAGTCTAAACTGATGAATATAAAAGCAAGAATGAAGGTGATTTTATAAAAATTCATAAACTGATTGATTTGGATATTATAATATGGTACAAAATTAGTAAAATGTTGACAATTACTAAAGGTAGTATGCAAAAATTATACCATTTTGATGTACAAGCATATAATCCTCCAAACTTTCTTATAAATTAACATATAAATGCAGCGACTTTGAGAACTTAATTGTATATTTATTTCGATCAAATTATGAGCTCATGTCAACAGACTGTCTTCTCCAATCAACTCTTTCAACTTATATTCCCAATTCGGAGAGTCCTTTTAATTTAGGTAGAGTTAAACATTTATATAGAAGACTTGGATATGGTGAAACTCATCATAAATACGAAGATGCATTATCAAAAATTCCGGAAAATTTAATAAAGGAAATTATTACACATGCCAAAAATGCACCCTTGACACCGAAACCTGTTTGGGGGGATTGGGCTCAAAGCGACTATAGTGATTTTCAAACAGAATTACAAAATCAAATACTTGAATTTGCTTTAACTTTTGCTGACGACATAATTGAAAATCCTGTTCGAGCAAAAATTAGCTTGTTCTGGCAAAATCATTTTGTGACAAGAATTGAACAATATGTGTGTCCTTCATGGATGTATCAATATCAGAATACCATTCAAAGGTATCAATTCGGTAATTTCTAAGATTTTTTGAAAGAAATAGGGAAAACCCCGGCTATGTTAGTGTTTTTGAATGGCGTTCAGAATACACGGTTTAATCCCAATGAAAATTATGCCAGAGAATTATTTGAACTTTTCACCCTAGGAGTAGACAATGATTACACCCAACAAGATATAACGGAGGCTGCCCGCGCCTTGACCGGTTGGAATGGCTTTACAGAACTGTGTGCAGATATAAATTACTTTCCCACTTTTCATGATCCCGGACAAAAAACTATTTTTGGACAACAGGGAAATTGGGATTATGAATCGTTGCACAACTTGCTTTTCGAGCAGAGAGGGCAAGAAATCGCCAACTTTATATGCAGAAAAATTTACACTTCCTTTGTTTCTCCTGATGCAGATGATGATTTTATTGCTGAAATGGCAGACTTCTTCGTTGCATCTGATTTTGAACTCCTCCCCCTCTATGAAAAATTATTTAGTAGTGAGCGATTTTTTGATGAAGGAATAATAGGGACGGTTATCAAAAGTCCGGTTGAATATTTTGTGACATTCATCAAAGAGAGTGGAATGGAGATCGACCAAAATATTAAAACGTTAATGCTATATCAAATAGGTGAATTAGGTCAAACAGTTTTTAACCCCCCAACAGTTGCGGGCTGGCCAACAAACCGGGAATGGATTACTACCAGTTTCCTTACCCAAAGATGGATAGCACTGGAAGCTTTTGTATATCAAATATTTTTGACTGATCCCAATCTAATCAGACAATATATTAAAGATATTACAAGCTCCGACAATGATCCATTAATTATAACTACTGAATTTGTCAATTTTCATTTGTCGAAATCATTGCAGGATGAATTAGAATATGAACAACTTAATGCCTATTTCAAATGGGATGTACCGGAAAATTATTATGTCGAGGGTTCTTGGAATTTAGAATGGGAAACGGTACCCATCCAGACCATTATTTTGTTGCAGAAAATAATAAGAACCCCTGAATTTCAAATGATCTAAAGATTGTATATTATGAATCCGAAAATTAAGAACCCAAATGCGGGCTTGCAGGATAATCACCACGATCACGAACATAAAAGCTGGAGTCGTCGGACTTTTCTACGCAATATAGGGATTGCAGGGGGTACTGCTCTATTGGCCGGACATATGCCTCTCACCGCCTTTTCCCGATCTCCTCTCGCAATGGGTTTATCCGGCTCCAATAATGACAATATTTTAGTGATGGTTAGGCTTCAGGGTGGCAATGATGGATTAAATACGATTATTCCTGTCTATGATTATTCCAGATATAATTCTTTGCGCCCCGGCATTGCCATACCTCAAAATCAGATCATTTCACTTAGTTCGGAATTAGGTCTCCACCCGGCAATGACTGATATCAAAAACTTATGGAATAACGATTCCTTAAAAATCTTGAATAATGTGGGTTATCCGGAACAAAATCTTTCACATTTCCGCTCATCTGACATCTGGGCGTCGGCCAGTGACTCTGATGTAGTGTGGGAAACCGGATGGCTAGGAAGATTTTACAATGACAAATATCCAGATTTCCTTTTAAATCCACCCCCGATTCCTCCAGCTATTCAGATAGGAGGAGCAAGCGAATTGATGTTTGAAGGCGAGGATAATATTAATTATGCTATTAGCGTACCCACACCGGAACAGTTGGAATATATCGCGTCATCAGGAGGGCTTTACGATCCTTCGGCAGTGCCTGAATGCCTCTACGGTGAGCAATTAGCCTATTTAAGAACCATTACCAACAACACATTTAAATACGCTCAAAGCATTTCTGATGCCTATGAGAAAGGAGAGAATATTGTAGAGTATTTCGGGGATTTGGGAAGGCAACTGAGGGTGGTGTCAAGGCTGATCAAGGGTGATTTAGGCACCAAGATGTATGTAGTAACATTGAATGGTTTCGATACCCACGCAGGGCAACTTAATCAACATCACAACCTCCTGGAATTGCTATCTCGGAATATGAAAGCTTTCTTCGATGATTTAAATCAGACGAATAAAGACGAAAAAGTGCTTTCCTTTACTTTTTCGGAATTTGGGCGCAGACCAGCACAAAATGCTTCACAGGGCACTGATCACGGAGCTGCGGCACCATCACTAATTTTTGGACCGGCACTGGAGGGCTCGGGGATTTTTGGAGGCCTTCCGGATATGAATGATTTAGACCAAGATGATAATTTGAAGTTTCAACTGGATTTTAGATCCTTATACGCTACATTTTTAGAAAAATGGCTTTGTGTTGATCCCCCTACTGTAGATTTTGTTTTGGGAAATAATTTTGAAAGATTAGATCTGGGCTTCAGCTGCATGTCTGTCTCCCATAACGAAGTCAAACACCCTGAAACATTTAAACATCAAGCAAGATATCAGGATCGGGAAGTTTTTGTTTTTTGCAAATTGCCGAAACGAGGGTTACTCAAAGTCGAGCTGTTCAATGCAATGGGTCGATCGCATGGTGTTTTATTTTCAGGATTTTCAGAAAGTGGAGAAAATTTGATCCCTGTTCCTGCCTACAAAGTAAGCGTACATGGGTACTACTTTTATCAGTTGACTTATGAGGGCAGAGTCTATTCAGGGAAAGTTTTGATCCGATAAAATACTCTGAAAAGATATTTATCTTCTATATAACTAATTTTTTGTTTTGACCACCAACACCAGCGCTGGCGCAAGTTTTTAACTTGTGCCCCCT
Source organism: uncultured Saprospiraceae bacterium (assembly GCA_937894165.1). Taxonomy (GTDB): domain Bacteria; phylum Bacteroidota; class Bacteroidia; order Chitinophagales; family Saprospiraceae; genus CALCSX01. The sequence goes on from CALCSX010000173.1 coordinate 38,806, forward strand.
CAGATCTAAATCTTTTAATTAAACCTTCAGAAGTTATTTTTTTCAAAACCTAGGACAAAATCTTAGCGGGATAATTAATACTAAAATCAGAAAGCCTAGAATTTTCATTCTAAGCTTTCTGATATTTTAATCATTCTTCCAAATACTTAAACAAACTCATTAAAATTCGAGAGTAAGGCAGTATTTGGAGCTTTCTTACACAATGTTGACACTCAATGAAAATCTCGCTGAAAAGAAAACTCCAAAGACAAGGCTTTCGAAGAATTTGAATCCAAGGATTTTATATAAATAAATGACTGATTCAAATTCGAGAGTAACGCAGTATTTGGAGCTTTCTATCAGCGAAAAAATTACATTTTGATATGAGCGATAGCCTTATTCGCCATTTTCTTTCTCTCACTTTCAGTAAGCAAAATCTTTCTCATTCTCATAGACTTTGGTGTAATCTCTACATACTCGTCTGCTTGAATATATTCCAATGCTTCCTCCAATGAAAACTTAGTAGCGGGTGCAATTTTGATCGCATCATCCTTTCCTGAAGCTCTCATGTTATTTAATTGCTTAGCTTTAACGATATTCACTACCAAATCACCTTGACGAGTGCTCTCTCCTATGATTTGACCTTCATAAACCTCCTCTCCCGGATGTATGAAGAAAGTCCCTCTATCTTGCAATTTATCGATACTATATGGAGTAGAAACACCTGTATCTTGCGACAACAAAACACCATTATTTCTCACAGGAATATCCGTTCTGGCCGGACCAAATTGTAAGAATCTGTGTGTCATCACTGCCTCTCCCGCTGTCGCAGTAAGGATTTGATTTCTCAAACCGATGATACCTCTTGAAGTAATGTTAAACTCCAAATGCTGTACGTCTCCCTTCGGTTCCATCACCAATAGCTCTCCTTTTCTCATTGTCACCAACTCGATTGCCTTACCGGAAAAAGTTTCTGGTACATCAATTACCAACAACTCAATTGGTTCGTGCTTCTTGCCATCTATTTCCTTGATAATTACTCTTGGCTGCCCTACCTGCATCTCATATCCTTCTCTTCTCATCGTTTCAATCAAAACAGATAAGTGAAGAATTCCTCTTCCATATACCAAATAAGCATCCGGAGATTCAGTTTCCTCTACTCTAAGAGCCAAATTCTTCTCCATTTCCTTGAATAGTCTGTCTCTCAATTGTCTTGAAGTAACAAATTTTCCTTCTCTACCGAAAAATGGAGAGTTATTGATCGTGAAAAACATACTCATGGTCGGCTCATCAATGCTTATTTTAGCCAAACCTTCAGGTGCTTCAAAATCCGCAATAGTATCTCCGATTTCAAAACCATCGATACCTACGACCGCTGCAATATCTCCACTTCTCGCTTCTTTTACTCTAATTTTTCCTAAACCTTCGAAAGTAAATAACTCCTTAATTCTACTTTTTTGGATACTTCCATCTCTTTTCACCAAACTCACCGGCTGACCCTCTTTAATAGAACCTCTCTCTACCCTTCCGATAGCAATTCTACCAACAAAACTAGAGTAATCCAAAGAAGTAACCTGCATTTGAAGTGTACCTTCACGCTCAGGTGCCTCAGGAATTACCTCAAGAATTGTATCTAACAAATCGGTGAAATTTGTCTTAGGTTCTTTCCAATCATGGCTCATCCAACCATTCTTAGAAGATCCGTATACAGTTCTGAAATCCAATTGATCTTCTGTTGCGTCCAAATTATAGAACAACTCAAAAACCTGCTCCTGTACTTCCTCAGGACGGCAATTTTCTTTATCTACTTTATTGATTAAAACAATCGGCTTCAATCCTAATGCAAGAGCCTTTTGCGTCACAAATCTCGTCTGTGGCATAGGCCCTTCGAAAGCATCAACCAACAAAACTACTCCATCTGCCATCTTCAAAACTCGCTCAACCTCACCACCAAAATCCGCGTGACCGGGAGTATCAATAATGTTAATCTTAACATCCTTGTATCTCACAGACACATTTTTAGAAGTGATCGTTATTCCTCTCTCTCTTTCAAGATCATTGTTATCTAATATCAATTCACCCATCTCCTCATTCTCTCTGAACAGATTCGTTTCATGTAAAATTTTGTCCACGGTCGTTGTTTTCCCGTGATCTACGTGTGCTATAATAGCAATGTTTCTGATACTTTGCATAATTTAATTAATTTGAAGGCACAAAAGTACAACTATTCAACGGGATAAATATACTTTTATATTTAATTTAAGGTAAATTAATTTGATTGTCACAAGGTTAAGTCTTAACATGCAAGAAATATCCAGCTCCAAAAACCCCAAAATTCAACAACTTATCAAGTTGAGAGCTAAAGCGAAACTTAGAAATTCACTAGGTTTATCAATACTTGAAGGCACTAAAGAGGTAGAAAAAGCAGCGTTGGCAAAATTAAATATTAGACAGGTTTTTATTTGTCCGGAATTGAATAACACCCTTCCTGAAATCTCAAAAAAAGATGTAGAATGGTATTCAGTATCGAAAGATGTCTATGAAAAAATTGCTATGCGAGGGGATACGGAAGGTGTTGTAGCAACTTTTACCCCGCCGGTTTATAAATTGGAAGATCTTCACTTCGAAAACGCTCCCCTTCTTATTTTAATTGAACGAGTCGAAAAACCGGGCAATTTGGGAGCAATTTTGCGCACTGCCGATGCCTGTGGTGTGGATGCAGTGGTGATTCTTGATCCCGGAACGGATTTATTTAACCCCAATGTCATCCGCGCCAGCTTAGGTTGCGCCTTTACCATTCCGATGATAATAGCTGAACAGGCAGAAGCTTTAAATTATTTTCAAAAAGAGAATATACAGTTAATTGCAGCTACGCCCCACACAGATAAGAATTTATATGATCTCAACATGAAACAAGGCATAGCAATAGCAGTTGGCACCGAACATGACGGTTTAAGTGAACAAATTATGGAGAAATCCCATAACCTCTGCAAAATACCCATGTATGGCTATGCAGACTCACTGAACGTCTCAGTGTCCACAGCAGTTATTCTTTATGAAGCCGTACGACAGAGACATTTTAGTTAAAATTATTAGGAATTGTAGGGAGTGCCCCTTCTGTCGCAAAAACTTAAAGGCAAGAAAACAGATTGAAACAGCTCCCTCAGGGTCGTACCATTCCGGAGTTCCGTGCTGACAGTTTTAAAATGACAATTAATTAATTTTTTAAAGGCTTTTCTGTGAATAAAGTATAATCCTTTCATAAGTCTGCACCATGTCCTCCATGCTACTCACTCAGGTTTACTAATTTTCAATCTCATCAAAAGTATTACCGAATTTTATATCCCCTTTCTCAAATCCCCTATTCAACCAATACATTCTTTGTTCACTACTCCCATGGGTGAAACTTTCCTCCACCACATAGCCTTGGGTTCTTTTTTGAATGTTGTCATTCCCTACAGAGGCCGCAGCTGACAAAGCTATTTCAAAATCCTTACTATCCAAGAATTTCCTCACATGATGAGCCCAAACTCCGGCATAGAAATCTGCCTGCAATTCCATAGCCACATGATGTTTATTAAATTCCTCGCTTGGCAAGGTGTTCCTCAATTTATTTATTTCCTGCAAGACCCCGGTTTGTTTCTGAACATGATGCCCTACTTCATGAGCAAGGACATAAGCTATGGCAAAATCACCATCCTTCGCTCCAAATCTTTCAACCAACACACTGAAAAAGTCTAAATCCATATAAATTGTCTCATCAGCAGGACAATAAAAAGGACCAGAATTGGAATTTGCTCCCCCACAGCCGGATTGAACAGCTTCTGAAAATAAGACGAGTTTAGGCTCACGGTAAGTCCCTTCATTCTCTTGAAATATCTCATGCCACACATCTTCTGTATCTGCCAGGATAGTAGCCATAAAATCCCCCATCTCCTGCTCCTCCGCTGTCAATTCCCGCTGATCTACTTGCTCAGTTCCTGCTACTTGCGTGTGTACTACCTGCGCTATTTTTGCTGCATCCTCACCTAGAAAGTTCTGGATAAGAAAAAATACAATAGCAATCAATCCACCCCCTGCCGCCAGTGTTTTAGCTCCACCCATTCCTCTCCTATCTTCCATGTTTTGGCTCTTACGCCTTCCTTGCCATTTCATAAGTGTTAATTATTAATTTGATTAATCACAATATAATGACTAAATCTAGCTAATAAGTTTGATATTAAATCAATTATTTTCATCTTCTTATCAGTTTTCAAAAAAGAGATTTGTGACCAATTTAATAAATCTGAGTGAGAATGAATATACCTGGAGATTTAACTATGCGACAACAGGAATCCAATTCCGTGTTCCTTATGTGATAAATAGTTTTAATGTTGAAAAATCAAAACTCCAAGAACATGCCCAACTCAGAACCCGGAAAAGCCGTTAGGCGACAAAACGGCCGCTAGGCCTAAATCTTCGTCACCTTCCCTACCTTCACCTTCAATCCTCCATCCTCAATCTTATACACATACATCCCCGCTGCGAAATTTCCTACATACACATAATTACTTCCATGATACACCCGCTGCTCCTTCACCTGCCTTCCCTGTATATCATATATAATGATTCTCGCTTCTCCAGGATAGTAGCCTCCTATATCGATAAACAAATCCTCCTGAACCGGATTCGGATATACACTCACTGCTATCTCCAGCTCCTCTTCACTGATACTGGTAGATCCCACTTGAAAAGTCTCACAGCTCGTATCGCTCCCATGGACATTGCTTACTGTCAGGCATATCTCGTATGTTCCATTCTGTGAAAAACTGTGCGTAGGATTTCTCTCATCACTCGTATTGCCATCCCCGAAATCCCAGAACCATTCCGTAGGCTCATAGTCTGACACATCCACCATCCTAAATTCCAGATAGTCTTCTTCGCTCTGATCTGCACGCCAGCGAGAAAGAGGTAAGTTCACGATGCCGAGGGTGTCGCAGGGGCTGCCTTCTAGAGGGCCGAGGCGATAGTTAGGATAAAGTGGAAGAGCGGATTTAAGCGCGGGTGAAATAATGCTGGCTTGATTAACTTTGCATCCTTCTCCCCAAACATCCGGATAGTCTATTGTCGTGATCACCCGAAGATTTGGCCATGGAGTTATATATATTTTATTGTCGGGTGCTAATTGACTCATATAAAAATTATGACGAACTATAAAACCCGTATTCCCTATTGTGTCTAGAAAATCATTTCTCTCAGCCACCAATGTTTTTGTACTCATAATATCATCGTTTGTCAAATCAAATTGGTAAATTTCTGTATAAGCCATTAAATACATAATTTTATTATTGGGGGAAAATGCTACACTACCTAATTCAAATCCTTCAACTTCATAATTATGTTCTCTCGGTGATGACAAATAGCCGGTGCACCTGTCAAAATCATATAAATATAAAAAACACCCAGCTTCAACGCTTAATGATGAATATTTAGCATAAAACTGTCCATTCTGAGAAAAAGCGGATTGCCCTGAGCCACTTATATTTTTGACTCCCATTGACTGTGATTCTAATATTTGAGGCCCATCTCTGGTCAATAAAACCCTATGATATTTGTCATTTTCTCCACCGGGAATGATTACCCACCAATCCAATCCATTAGCGTGTTTTGTGGCAGTCATCTTACCAAAATCCAATGTGTCAGATAATATCAAATTCTTTTTACTAACAACCTCACCAAATCCTTCATTTAAATCCATATCAATTAAAGAGTAATATAAATTTCTGCCTCCTAAAAAAGTATCCACATTCTCAACATAAAAAACATCCGAAGAAATATGAAATAGCACAAATAAATTTTCCGACCCGGGATAAGGCAGAACAAGTCCAGCTTGTGCCATCACCTCCCCGGATTCACTTGAGCCCGATTCACTTAAACTATCACTATTCGGCATGATTTCTCTTGCGGCATCCTCTATATGAAAGCCATTGTAAGAAAAAATGTAATTTCCATCCTTGTCGGAGATACTATTATTTGACAAGTAGAATTCTATTTGGCTGGTGTAATTTTCTGTAATCGAGATTTTAGATAAGGATGGGTTAAAATCTAAAATAGCCATACCTGATAGGGGGATTTCCGGATTTGGTGTATTTGCTCTAGAGCTTAAATTCCAAATATAGTCGTGCTTCTGTGCTTCAATGATGTTAACAAATAATATGGTTAATATCAAAATTTTTACTATTCTCATTTCACATGTATAAATTAATTATGATTTCCGAGAGATGCAATCATCTTCCGGAAATCAAATTGTGGAGGACATCTAACCGCTATAATTTCAAAAGTACATATTACTTTTGAAAAGTCAACGACTTTATATGTTAATAGTTGATATTTACCACTTTTATACTATATAATTTCCTTAAATAATGAAATAACTATTTTATATTCTGAAAAGAAAATTAGAATATATTATAATATTCGAGAGAGAACTATCGAATGTATTAGGTAGTTAATATTCCATCCCCTAAAATGCGAAAATCCTTGCTATTTACAGGAAATTTATAATTCCTAAGCATCCTTTGCAAAGCAGTTATTGAGCCGTAGAAGGGTCAGACACCGAGCCAATTAGTCGCCATTTAGATGAATAAAAAAAGCCCGGTTTCCCGAGCTTTTTCTGCTTATTTTCCTAATGCTTTTCTCATTGTCTCTCCAATATCAGCCGGAGAATGCACGACATGGATGCCACATTCTGCCATAATTTTCATTTTGGCTTCAGCTGTGTCTTCATGACCACCTACGATGGCCCCTGCATGCCCCATCGTTCTGCCTGCAGGTGCTGTTTGACCTGCGATAAATCCTACTACCGGCTTTTTATTCCCTGTAGATTTGATATATTCAGAAGCGAGTGCTTCATAGTTTCCTCCTATCTCTCCTATCATTACTATTCCATCAGTCTCAGGATCTTCCATCAGCAATTTGACGGCATCTTTCGTTGGCGTTCCCACGATTGGATCTCCTCCAATGCCTATTGCGGTAGAAATGCCCATTCCTGCCTTCACTATCTGATCAGCCGCTTCATACGTCAAAGTTCCTGATTTAGAAACTACACCGATTCTACCTTTCTTAAATACAAAACCTGGCATAATCCCTACTTTGGCCTCATCCGGAGTTATTACACCCGGACAGTTCGGTCCGATTAGTGTAACATCTATATTTTCGAGATATGCCTTCACTTTTACCATATCCTGAACCGGAATTCCTTCAGTAATACATACAATAACTTTGATTCCAGCCTCAGCAGCTTCCATTATTGCATCACCTGCAAATGCGGGCGGCACAAAAATGATTGATGTATTAGCTTTAGCATTATTAACAGCATCTTGGACTGTATTGAATACAGGCTTGCCCAAATGCTCGCTGCCACCTTTACCCGGTGTAACACCCCCGACTACATTGGTTCCATAATCGATCATTTGCTCTGCGTGAAAAGAACCTTCCTTTCCTGTAAAACCTTGGACTATTATTCTTGAATCTTTGTTTACTAATACTGACATTATTAAATAATATTTTATTTATCAATTATAAAAATTTCTTCATTCTCCCTCTGCAGAAAATATCTTTCTCTGGCAAAGGTTTCTTTGTTTTTCTCCAAATTGATCTTCGCTGCCTTTAATTCCTCGGACATTTCGGTGTAGTACACTCGTTTTTTCTCCAAGTCATTGATGACACCTGATAATTGGATTTGTGTCGGTATATTGCTTTTATCAAAAAATGTTAAATGAACCAGTATTATAGTCCCAACAACTATGTACTTATTTTTCAATGCATTAGGTACTTTTACCCAAACAAGACTCAGTTTACTTTGTATGTATCTTAACATATTAAAAATATTTTACATACAAATATAAAACATTATCTGATAGTTACAACTTTCAACGTTTAAAAATTTTCGAACCCGGGAAATAAGCAACATCCATTAATTCCTCCTCAATTCGCAAAAGTTGATTGTATTTTGCAATACGATCAGTCCTCGAAGCGGAGCCGGTTTTAATCTGTCCGGTATTAAGAGCCACAGCCAAATCTGCTATGGTAGTATCTTCAGTTTCACCTGATCGGTGGCTCATCACACTTGTATAACTATTTCTTGTTGCCATTTGAACGGCTTGAATAGTTTCGGTCAAGGTGCCGATTTGATTTACTTTAATTAGGATTGAATTTGCAATACCCTCTTCGATTCCCCTGCTCAATCTCTCCGTGTTCGTGACAAAAAGATCATCTCCAACTAATTGAACAGTTTTCCCCAATTCATCCGTCAATGTCTTCCAACCATCCCAATCATCTTCGTAGAGACCATCTTCAATGGATACAATCGGGTATTTACTACACCAATCCTTCCAGAATGAAACCATTTGAGAAGCTGTCAATTTATCTCCTGTTGATTTTTTAAAATGATACATTTTTTCATCTTCCAGGTAAAATTCCGATGCGGCAGCATCCATCGCGATCATAATATCCTCACCCGGTCTGTAACCGGCTTTCTCTATGGCCATTAAAATAGTCTCCAGAGCTTCCTCATTAGACTTCAGTCCGGGAGCGAAGCCTCCTTCATCACCTACATTTGTAGAATATCCTTTGGATTTCAAAACTGTTTTCAAATGATGAAATACCTCCGTCCCCATTCTTAATGATTCAGAAAATGTCTCAGCACCGGATGGCATGATCATAAATTCCTGAAAATCGATTGAGTTATCAGCGTGAGAACCACCATTAATTATATTCATCATAGGAACTGGCAGCGTACAAGCATTTACCCCACCAATATATCTATAGAGAGGTTGAGAAGAAAGCTGAGCAGCTGCCTTTGCAACAGCAAGGGAAACTCCCAGCATAGCATTAGCCCCTAGCTTTGATTTGTTAGGAGTACCGTCCAATTGAACCAATAATTGATCAATATAGGCCTGTTCGAAGACATCAACACCTATCAATTCGTCTGCGATGATTTCCTCAACATTCTGACAAGCTTGTAATACTCCTTTGCCAAGGTATCGATCAGCTTCACCGTCTCTCAATTCGACTGCTTCATGTTTTCCGGTTGATGCTCCACTAGGGACAGCCGCTCTACCGACATAACCACTTTCAGTTATAACATCTACCTCGACAGTGGGATTTCCACGAGAATCAAGTATCTCCCGGGCAATAATGTCTACTATTTCACTCATACAGTTGCAACTTTTTTTGTTGATTGTTTAACTAAGGTTATAAATTGATCAAATAGATAATTTGCATCATTAGGGCCGGGAGCCGCTTCCGGATGGTATTGCACAGAAAAGGCTGGTTTGCCTTTTATTTCAATTCCTTCAACCGAATTATCGTTCAAATTAATATGCGATACAATTATATTTTCACTTCTGGCGCCCTCGTGCAATTTTACGCCAAAACCATGATTTTGACTTGTTATTTCTGCTTGCCCTGAAATAGTATTTAAAACCGGGTGGTTAATCCCTCTATGACCATGGTGCATCTTATAAGTTTCAAGACCGACAGCAAGTGCCAGCAATTGATGACCTAAACATATTCCAAATAAGGGTTTATCATCACCGAGCATCTTTTTTACCATTTCTACGGCATAAGGCATTGCTCCGGGATCACCGGGACCATTAGAAATAAAATAACCATCAGGTTGAAATTGCTGTACTTCTTCAAAACTTGAATCGTGAGGAAATACCTTCAGATATGCTCCTCTTTGTGAAAGTTCTCTTAGAATATTTCTCTTGACACCGTAATCCATTACTGCGATTCTGTAGGATGAGCTTTCATCACCGAAATAATAGGCCTCCTTAGTACTGACTTTTGAGGACAATTCCAGTCCATCCATATTGGGAGCTGCATTTAGCATTTCCTTTAGCTTATCAATATCTGATATTTCTGAAGAAATGATACAATTCATAGCGCCTGATTTTCTGACGCGTTTTACCAACATTCTAGTGTCAACATTGGATATTCCCACCAGTTTATGCATGAGCATATACTTTTGAAGGTCCATATCGCCCATTTTTCTGGAGGTAAAATCAGCAAAGTTTCGGCAGATCATACCTGCTATCATTGTATTATCGGCTTCGTTTTCATCAACTAAAGTGCCATAATTTCCAATATGAACATTAGCCATAATAACCACTTGACCAAAATAGGAAGGATCGGTAAAAATCTCCTGATATCCGGTCATACCGGTATTAAAACATATTTCGCCGTAGGTCGTACCAATTGCTCCAATCGCATTTCCTACACATACAGTACCATCTTCGAGAACAAGATAGGCTTTCGGGGGCTGGTTGATTAGATTCATAGCGCAAAGATAAATTTAAATTTAAATATTTTTAATAAGTCCGCTTAAGACTTCTATAATTTTCCAAATCAATAGATATAAAAAAGGGTTGAATATTACTACTCAACCCTTTTATATAATATGTATTAAAACATTTCTTAATATTAATCTTCTTTAGATTCTTCTGTTGTTTCAGTTGTATCAACATTTTCAGTTGATTCATTTTTTACTTCAGTTGTTGCAGCAGAACTCTTCGCCTTACCTCTACGAGTTCTTTTCTTACCCGGAGTCTTATCAGCTTGTGACAATAATAATTCATTAAAGTCAACAAATTCAATCATAGCTGTTTCGGCACCATCTCCTTTTCTAAATCCGGTTTTGATGATTCTCAAATAACCACCGGGTCTGTCACCAACTTTTGCTGCTACAGGACCAAAAAGCTCCTTTACAGATTCTTTGTCTTGAAGGTAACCAAACACAACTCTTCGAGAATGTGTAGTATTACTTTTCCCCTTAGTAACAAGAGGTTCCAAATAGCCTCTTAAAGCTTTAGCTTTGGCTAAGGTAGTTCTAATTCTCTTATGAAGAATTAATGAATTGGAAAGGCTTTTCAATAGGGCATCTCTGTGCCCTTTTTTCCTTCCAAGATTGTTGACTTTATCGCCGTGTCTCATTTGAAATTTGTTTACATCGCAACACTGATCAATTCATATAGAAGATCGGTTATTGCAAAAATTTAAAAATTATTATTCTTCGTCTAATTTATATTTAGCCACATCCATACCGAAAGAAAGTCCTTTTTCTTCCAATAACTCCTCAATCTCCACTAATGACTTCTTACCGAAGTTTCTAAACTTCAATAATTCATGCATGTCGAATTTAACCAATTCTCCAAGGGAATCGATTTTGGCAGCTTTCAAGCAATTGTATGCTCTTACTGACAAATCTAAATCCTCTAAAGAAGTTTTTAGTAATTTACGCATATGCAAAATATGCTCATCTACGATATTATCTTCTCGTTTGTTATCGTCGTCAAAAGTGATATTCTCATCCGTGATCAACATCAAATGTTGAATCATAATTCTTGATGCCTCTTTAATAGCGGTCTCAGGATGTATAGTTCCATCAGTTTTGATCTCAATGATTAAGCTTTCATAGTCCGTTCTTTGACCTACACGAGTAGTTCCAACTTTATAGGAAACATTCTTGATAGGTGTATAAATAGCGTCTACAGGGATAACGCCTAGTGGCGCATCTTTCGGAAGATTATCATCAGCAGGAACATAGCCCCTGCCCTTCGTCACTGTTAACTCGATTTCTAAACTTACTGACGGCTCCATACTACAAATATGAAGATCGGGATTCATTACTTTGAATACATTCGTATGTTCTTCAATATCACCGGCAATAAAAGTATCCTTACCTTTTACAGTTAAATATACTTTATCTTCTGCACTATCATCATCAGAAACTAATTTCTTCAGACGTATTTTTTTAACATTCAGAATGATTTCTATAACATCTTCTACAACACCGTTAATGGTTGAGAATTCATGATCCACACCGGCAATACGAATGGCAGAGATAGCATGACCTTCCAAAGAAGAAAGTAAAACTCTTCTAAGTGAATTACCTACTGTCTGACCAAATCCGGGTTCTAGAGGTTTGAATTCAAAAGTACCATAAAAATCATCTGCTTTGTGAAGAAGGATTTTATCTGGTTTGTGGAAATTTAATATACTCATAATTTTAAAAGATTCTAGAGTCAGGAAATGAAACAAAAACAGAATTGACAATTGGCTGAGCCAATTGTCAAAATCTTACTTAGAGTATAATTCTACGATTAATTGCTCGTTAATTTTCTCAGGTATTTGATCTCTTGTTGGATATTCAATGAATTTACCTTCGAACTTGTCCGGATTAAACTCCAGCCAAGGATATTTGACAGAATCTTTTCTGTTCCCAACATTACTCTCAACGATATGTAGGTGTTGAGATTTACCTCGTACTGATACTATATCACCCGGTCTCAATTGCATTGAAGGAATATTTGTAACTACACCATTCACTACTATATGCTTATGAGAAACAAATTGTCTTGCGCCGCTCCTAGTAGGAGAAATACCTAATCTAAAAACAACATTATCCAATCGAGATTCCAACAATTGAAGCAACACCTCACCTGTCACACCACCTTTACTGTTAGCTTTTTTGAACAAGTTTCTAAACTGTCTTTCCAAAACACCATAAGTGAACTTTGCCTTTTGCTTTTCCATCAATTGCAAACCGTAGTCACTCTTTTGTTTTCTTCTTCTACCAGCACCGTGTTGTCCCGGAGGATATTTTTTTCTTTCGAATGCTTTATCGTATCCGAAAATTGACTCTCCGAATGCACGAGATTTCTTAGTCTTGGGGCCTGTATATCTTGCCATTATCTAATAATTAATTAAATTCTTCTAATTAAACTCTTCTTTTCTTAGGAGGTCTGCAACCATTGTGTGGCAATGGCGTAACGTCTTTGATCTTAAGGACTTTAATTCCTGTATTATCAATCGCTCTAATTGCTCCTTCACGACCACTACCCGGACCTTTCACATAGACAGTTGCTGATCGCATTCCAAGATCATAAGCCACTTTCGCCGCATCCGCAGCAGCTATCTGAGCTGCATAAGGAGTGTTTTTCTTGGATCCACGAAACCCGGACTTACCCGCAGTTCCCCAACTAATCACCTGACCTCTCTTGTTGGTGATAGAAATAATAATATTGTTAAAAGAAGCTTGAATAAATGCAAGTCCATCTGACTCTACAATTACGTTCTTCTTTTTTACTTTTTTTGTATTCTTTGCCATTATCTACTAATTAATCTATTTTAATTATTTAGTTGCCTTCTTCTTGTTAGCCACAGTCTTACGCTTTCCTTTTCTAGTTCTAGCGTTTGTCTTAGTTCTTTGACCTCTTAAAGGCAAACCTTTCCTGTGACGAAGACCTCTATAACATGCTATATCCATCAATCTCTTGATATTCAATTGAACCTCAGATCTTAACTGACCTTCAACTTTATATTCATTGTTAAGGATCGCAGATATAACTTTGATATTATCATCAGACCAATCAGAAACTTTCGTGTTTTCATCAATTTCAGCTTTCGCTAATATCTCCTTTGAAAGAGAGTTCCCTACACCATAGATGTAAGTAAGACTAATTACGCCTCTTTTGTTTCTCGGCAAATCTACACCAACTATTCTAGCCATTATTTAAAGGTTTATTTTTATCCTTGTCTTTGTTTAAATTTCGGGTTCTTCTTGTTTATCACAAACAACTTCCCTTTACGTCTTACAATCTTGCAATCCGCTGATCTTTTCTTAATAGATGCTTTTACTTTCATAACTTGCTTTATTTATATCTATATGTTATCCGCCCTCTGGACAGATCATACGGTGACATTTCGACTGCAACTTTGTCTCCAGGTAAAATACGGATATAATTCATTCGCATCTTACCTGAAATTGTAGCAATTATTTCGTGGTCATTTTCTAACCTTACACGAAACATTGCATTCGAAAGTGCTTCTACAATAACACCGTCTTGCTTTATTAAATCCTGTTTTGCCATTCAAAATAATTTCGGAGTGCAAATATCGTAATATTAATTAAAATATCATAATATTATCATTCTTTTTTAATGCATCTTTTAATAATGCGTGATCAGATAAAATCTCCGGTCCTTCGGAAGTAATTGCAATTGTATGCTCAAAATGTGCTGATGGCTTCAAATCCTTCGTATAAATCGTCCATCCATCATTTGCCTGCAATATAGTTTTGGTACCAAGATTGATCATTGGCTCAATCGCAATAACTAATCCCTCTTGTATCTTTACCCCCTTACCTCTTCTACCAAAATTTGGAACCTCGGGAGCTTCATGCAAGCTTCTTCCTACACCATGACCTACCATTTCCCGAACTACAGAAAATCCATTTTGACCCTCCGCAAAATCCTGAACTGCAAATCCAATATCGCCAATTCTATTTCCAATTCGCGCTGCTTCAATTCCTAAATACAACGATTTTTCGGTAACTCTTAAAAGATTTAATACCTCATCCTTTACTTCTCCAAGTGCAAATGTGAATGCACAATCACCATAAAATCCATTTTTTAAAGATCCACAATCTACAGATACAATATCTCCATCTTGAAACTCTTTATTATTTGGAATCCCATGAACGACAACAGCATTTGGAGAAATACACAAAGTATTCGGAAAACCACCGTAACCTTTAAAACCGGGTACTGCACCCAAATCTCTTATCACCTCCTCAGCAGCAGCATCAATATCCAACCCGCTTATACCGGGTCTGATTAGTTCGGCAACTCTGCTTAACGCCTTAGCAACTATAAGACAACTTTCCCTAATTAATTCAATTTCTTCAGGTGTCTTATAATAAATAGCTTTGGACATTAATAATAGTTTATATTAAAATAAATTACATATCAGAACCGATCTGCATTGCGCTTCTTCCCTGGATCTTGCCACTTTTGACCAATCCATCATATTTTCTCATCAATAAATAACTTTCAATTTGCTGTAACGTATCTAAAATTACAGCTACAAGAATTAATAATGAAGTTCCACCAAAGAATAAGGCAAATCCAAAATTAACTCCGAATGCAGCAACAATTGCAGGAAAAATTGCAATGATACCCAAGAAAATTGATCCCGGCAAAGTAACTCTACTCAAAATTGAATCAATATAATCTTCAGTAGCTTTCCCCGGTTTAACTCCAGGAATAAATGCATTCTGTCTTTTCAAATACTCTGAATACTGTTGCGGATTAACCAACAAAGCAGTATATATATATGTGAATATTACTACTAGTAAGAAGTATATCACATTATAGGGTACGGATGTAAAATCATTTAAAGATTGCAACAATTCTGCAAACCATCCCGTTCCCGGCTCAGTGCCTGACATCCATTGGGAAACTGTCAAAGGAAGAAACATCAATGCTTGCGCAAATATGATAGGCATAACACCCGCTGCATTCAGTTTCACCGGTATATAATCTCTGGCTCCTGCTGTCGGCAAATCTCCGGCAGCTCGTCCCACAACTCTTTTTGCGAACTGTAATGGGATTCTTCGAACACCTTGGATAACCAAAATAGTAGCCAAAACAACAAAGAACAAAATCGTTAATTCCAAAAGGAAAATTAAAAGACCATTGCTGTTAAATTGTGTTTGTAGCTCAAAAACAAAAGCTGAAGGTAAAGTCGCTATGATTCCAATCATAATTAAAATAGAAACACCATTGCCTATACCTTTATCCGTAATTTTCTCACCCAACCACATGGCAAACATAGTACCGGTTGCTAAAATAATTATATTCGAAAACCAAAACACTGTATTATCAACCTGGCCTGACTTGGCACCTTGGCTTATAATGTAAGTTAAATATGCACCACCTTGAACTAAAGTGATCGCAACTGTCAAATACCTTGTAATTTGAGCCAATTTCTTCCTGCCGGACTCCCCTTCTCTTTGCTGTAGCTTCTGAAAATAAGGAACAGCGAAACCAAGTAATTGAACAATGATCGAAGCTGTGATATAAGGCATTATACCTAAAGCAAAAACAGAGGCTCTATTAAAGGCACCTCCGGCAAATATATTTATTAATCCTAATAAATCAGTTGCTCCACCTTGCCCAGACGCATCTGCCAAAGCTGATGGAATTACACCCGGTAAAACAACATATGATCCAAATCTGTATATAAAAAGCAAAGCTAAAGTGAAAAGAATTTTCTTCCTTAACTCTTCAATGCTCCATATATTTTTAAGTGTCGTAAAGAACTTATTCATTATTCTGATTTAAAGAATTGTTATAGAACCTCCCTTCCCTTCAATTGCACTCTTAGCAGTTTCAGAGATTGCATTTCCTTGTACATTTAAAGCTGCACTTAGCTCGCCATAAGCTAAAACTTTAATTTTTGCACCAGCAGTAACAATATTATTTTTTACTAGAAATTCAATTGTAATATCTGTAGTGTTGAATTTTTCGCTAATCTCCTGCAATCTTGCAAGATTCATAGGAACATACTCAACTCTATTTGGACTATTAAATCCTCTTTTAGGAAGTCTCATTTGAAGTGGCATTTGACCACCCTCAAAATGTCGCTTACTCTTGTAGCCTGATCTGGATTTAGCACCTTTATGACCTCTTCCGGCAGTTCCGCCCGCACCCGAAGCAGGACCTCGAGCAATTCTCTTTCTATTCTTCGTTGAGCCTGTTGAAGGCTTTAAGCTATGTAATTTCATAATATAATTACTCTAAATTCTTAATCAATTAATGACACCTATTTTTTATCATCGCGCTCAACACTTACCAAGTGCTGAACCTTATCAATCATACCTAAAACAGCAGGTGAGTCTTCATGTGTAACCACCTTTCCTATTTTAGTCAGACCTAAAGCGATCATGGTGTTTTTTTGTCTGTGAGTTGTCTTAATAACACTCTTTTCTTGTTTAATCTTGATCGTAGCCATTGCTTTATATTTTAGCCGTTAAAGACTTTATCTACAGAAATTTTTCTTGTCTTAGCTATCTCCATTGGAGATCTCAATTTGGTCAAAGCATCAATAGTCGCTTTAACAACGTTGTGCGGATTTGATGAGCCCTGAGATTTTGCCAATACATCATGTACACCTGCAATTTCTAAAACTGCTCTCATTGCTCCACCGGCGATAACTCCTGTACCCGCAGATGATGGCTTTATTAATACCTTACCGGCACCGAATTTACCTTTCTGCTCATGAGGAATAGTTCCTTTATACAAAGGAAAAGTAATTAAACTCTTCTTAGCATCATCAACAGCTTTAGCAATAGCCTCAGAAACCTCTCTCGCTTTTCCAAGTCCGTGACCTACTGTACCTTTTCCATCTCCTACCACTACTATGGCAGCGAAACTAAATGTACGACCACCTTTGGTAACTTTAGCTACCCTGTTTAATGAAACTAGCTTATCTTGTAAATCAGTTTCTGCAGGTTTAACTCTACTTTGCTTATTATTAGCCATCTTTATCTTAATATTTTCTTATTAGAATTTTAATCCGGTTTCTCGAGCTGAATCAGCGAGAGCTTTCACTCTACCATGGTACAAATAGCCACCTCTGTCAAAAACTACATTTTCGATCTTCCCGGCTAATGCTCTTTCCGCCAACAATTTTCCAACTGCTTTTGATTGATCTATTCTCTTGTCAGCACTTTGCACTGCATCTTCAAGAGAATTAGCTGCTACTAAGGTAACACCTTTGGTATCATCGATAATCTGAGCATAAATTGCTTTGTTAGATCTATACACAGAAATTCTTGGTCTTTCAGCAGTACCAACAACTTTTGCTCGTATTCTGAACCTGATATTATTTCTTCGTGTTATTTTTGTTGGTTTCATTACCTCAAAATTTTAAAATTATTTTTTACCTGCAGTTTTTCCTGCTTTTCTTCTTATTACCTCACCTTGGTACTTAATACCTTTTCCTTTGTAAGGTTCCGGTCTTCTAAAGTCTCTGATTTTAGCTGCAATTTGACCAAGCAATTGTTTATCAGAAGATTCTAGTAATACTCTTGGAGGTGATCCCTTTTCAGTTGTTGTTGTTAACTTCACTTCATCAGGAATCATAAACATCACCGGGTGGGAATAACCTAAGCTTAATTCAAGTAAATTACCTGTATTGCTTGCTCTGTAACCAACACCAATCAACTCAAGAGTTCTGGTATAACCATTAGATACACCTTCGACCATGTTGAATAAGAGAGCTCTCGTCAATCCATGAACAGATCTGTGTCTCTTTTGATTAGTTGGTCTGGTAATTGTAATTATACCGGCATCTTCCTGTATAGTCAAGTCCGGATCAAACTTTTGCTTAAGTTCGCCCTTTGGTCCTTTGACCGTGACTTCGTTTCCCTTCTTGATATCGATCGTAACTCCTTTTACTAAATCGATAGGGGCATTCCCAATCCTTGACATAATAATTTGTTTTCTATATCTTAATTAATATATGTAGCAGAGCACCTCTCCACCAACATTCAATTCTTTCGCTTTCTTACCGGTAACAACACCCTTTGATGTTGATACTATTGACACACCTAAACCATTTATAATTCTTGGTATTTCAGTAGATTTAGAAAACTTTCTCAAACCAGGCTTGCTGATTCTACCTAATTCTCTAATAACCGGTTGCTTAGTCTGTGGATCATATTTGATAGCAATCTCAATACTACCTTGGTGATTCTCAGTCTCTAAAAATCTATACTTTAATATAAAACCCTGTTCGTACAGAATTTCAGTAATTCTCTTCTTCAAATTAGACGCAGGAATTTCAACCACTTTATGGTTAGCCATCTGTGCATTTCTAATGCGTGTTAAATAATCTCCTATTGGGTCTGTGACTGCCATTTCTTAATCTTTTATAAATTACCAACTTGCTTTTGTAATCCCCGGAATTTTACCATCCAAGGCCATTTCCCGAAACTTAACTCTGCAAAGTCCAAATTGTCTCATATAACCCTTAGGTCTTCCAGTCAATTTACATCGGTTATGTAATCTAACAGGAGAAGAATTTTTTGGAAGTTTATCAAGTTCCTCCCAGTTTCCTTCTTCTTTCAATTTCTTTCTTTCGTCAGCATATTTCGCTACCAACTTTTCACGCTTTCTTTCTCTAGCGATCAATGATTTTCTAGCCATTAGATTCTACTTTAATTTGTTGATTTCTGAATGGTAATCCCAAAGCCTTCAACAGTGCTAAAGCCTCTGCGTCAGTTTTTGCGGAAGTAACAAATGTTATATCCATTCCTTGAATTCTATTCACTTTATCAATATCGATTTCAGGAAATATTATCTGTTCAGCTATACCAATAGTATAATTTCCTCTTCCATCGAAACTCTTATCGTTAATTCCTTTGAAATCTCTAACTCTAGGCAATGCTACTGTCACGAATCTATCTAAAAATTCATACATAACATTTTGTCTCAAAGTTACTTTCGCTCCGATTGGCATAAACTCACGAAGTTTAAAATTCGAAACAGACTTCTTTGCAATTGTAGCCACAGCTTTTTGACCGGTAATATTAGTCAACTCGTTTACTGTATTATCAATTAATTTCTTATCACCCGTAGCATCACCTACACCGGAATTAATTGCAATCTTTACAATTCGTGGAACTTCCATCACAGATGAATACTGAAACTGCTCCATTAAAGCCGGAACAATCTCCTCTCTGTATTTATTTTTAAGTCTTGGTATATAAGTCATTACTTAATTATTTCTCCTGATTTTTTAGAATATCTTACCACTTTACCGTCCTGAGATTTTCTTCCCACTCTGGTTGGTTTGCCGGACTTAGGATCCACCAACATTAAATTACTAATATCGATAGGTGAATTCAAATCTACAATACCACCCGGTTCAGAATTTGAAGGCTTCATATGCTTTTTTACCATACGAACATTCTCTACAATGGCTTTATTCTTAGAAGTTATAACTTCTAGTACTTCACCTTCTTTCCCTTTATCCGCTCCTGAGATTACGAGAACTTTATCGCCCTTCTTAATCTTTAATTTTGGAGTGTTCTTTTTTACTTGCTTCTTCATTTTTCAGAAAATATCTTTATTTATAAAACCTCTGGTGCAAGAGATACAATTCTCATATAATCCTTCTCTCTCAATTCTCTGGCAACAGGTCCGAAAATCCTTGTTCCTCTTGGCTCATCCTGAGCATTCAATAATACCACAGCATTATCATCAAATCGAATACAAGAACCATCTCTTCTTTTCACTTCTTTTTTTGTTCTTACAACTACAGCTTTTGAAACTGTACCCTTTTTCACACCTCCCGGAGATGCTGACTTTACACTTACTACGATTTTATCTCCTAAAGAAGCATAACGTCTTGTAGAACCACCTAAAACATGTATGCAAAGTACTTCTTTTGCTCCGCTGTTGTCGGCTACTCTTAATCTAGATTCTGTCTGTATCATTGTTTAATCTAATTAGCGATTATCAAATCGAAAAAACTACTTAGCTTTTTCTAAAACTTCAACCAATCTCCACCTCTTATTCTTACTCAAAGGACGTGTTTCCATTATCCTTACTGTATCTCCTACCCCACATTCATTGTTCTCATCATGAGCCATAAACTTGTTTGACTTTCTCATGAATTTACCATAAATAGGGTGTTGAATTCTCCTTTCAACTTTAATAGTGATGGTCTTATCCATAGCATTACTAGTGACGACACCAACTTTAATTTTTCGAAATTTTCTCTCTAACATCTTATTAAATATTTGCGCTGTTAACTTAATAGGTTTTTGGCTACTTAGCCAACTCACGCGTTCTTAATTCTGTTTTAATTCGTGCAATGTTACGTCGTAACTCTCTCAATGTCAATGGATTCTCAATTCCCTTCACTGAATGATCAAACTTAAGAGTCTTGTACTCTGATTTAATCTCTTCCAACCTCGCTCCTAATTCGTCAACATTCATAGCTCTGAACTGCTCAATATTCTTGTTACTCATCTCTATCTTATTTATTATTCAACGTAATCAGGTCTAATCACAAACTTTGTCAAAACCGGCAACTTCTGAGCCGCTAGTCTTAAGGCCTCTTTAGCAGTCTCCATAGGTACACCATCAAGCTCAAACATGATCTTGCCTGGAGTAACTACAGCCACCCAATGATCCAGAGCTCCTTTACCCTTACCCATCCTAACCTCTTGCGGCTTCTTTGTAATAGGCTTATCAGGAAATATTCTGATCCAAACTTTACCCTCTCTCTTCATAAATCTAGTCATCGCAATACGCGCTGATTCAATCTGACGGCTGGTAATTCGTCCCGGATCTAAGGTTTTCAAACCAAATGATCCGAAGGCAATCGTGGATCCTCTATGGGATAATCCTTTAATCCTCCCTTTCTGTTGTTTCCTATATTTGGTACGCTTCGGTTGTAACATTTTTCACAATTTTCTTTGAAATACCTTTAAAAACAAGGCTTTTGAGGACCCTCCCAAAAAAGCTTGACAAAGGTACAACTAATTTATTATTTATTTAAAAATCTAGTCGTTTTTTCTTTCGTCTCTTTTGCGGCCACCACCTCTCTGCTGACCACCGCCTCCGCCGCCTCTATTATCGCCACCTCTATTCTCTCCTCCTCTTCCACCACCACGGCTATCTCTTCTTCCATCTCTTCTACCGCCACCTTTCGCATCTCTCTGACCTGCGCCCTGACCACCAACATTAGATTCAACTGATGAACCTAAACTGTTGATTAAATCTCTCTTATCTAGGATTTCTCCTTTACAGATCCATATCTTCATTCCTATTTTTCCGTAAACAGTCTGAGCCTCAGCAATACAATAATCGATATCAGCTCTAAAAGTGTGTAAAGGAGTACGACCATCTTTGAATTCCTCAGATCTCGCCATATCAGCTCCATTCAATCGACCACTTATTCTCACCTTTATACCTTCAGCTCCGGCTCTCATGGTAGCCTGGATTGCAGTTTTAATAGCTCTTCTATAGTTAACTCTTGATTCCAACTGTCTGGCAATAGTATCACCAACAATATTTGCATCAAGTTCAGGCTTTCTAACCTCTACAATATTAATTTGTGTGTCCTTACCTGTCAATTTCTTGAGCTCCTCTCTAATACTATCAACTTCAGTACCACCCTTACCAATAATTATACCCGGTCTTGATGTATGGATAGTGACAGTCACTCTCTTAAGAGATCTTTCAATCAGTATTCTGGCAATACCACCTTTGGCTATACGAGCACCCAGGTAATCACGTATTCTTTGGTCTTCAACTACTTTCTCAGCATAATCGTTACCCCCAAACCAGTTAGAATCCCATCCTCTGATGATTCCTAGTCTATTCCCAATTGGATTTGTTTTTTGGCCCATTAGTATATCTATTAATGTTTTTTCTAATTATTACTCGGCTACCGGCAATTCTTTCTTGTTCTCAATAATAAGCGTAACGTGATTAGTTCTCTTTCTAATTCGATGCGCTCGTCCGTGTGGAGCAGGTCTGAATCTCTTCAACATTGTTCCACCATCTGAAAATGCAGTTTTGATATATAAATCAAAATCATCAGCACTATTTTCAGTCTTATACTCCCAATTTGCCACCGCAGATATTAAAAGTTTTTCCAACCACTTAGCAGCTTCCTTATTGGTATATTTCAATATACCTAAAGCATCATCAATTGATTTACCTCTTATTAAATCTACTACCAGTCTCATCTTTCTAGGAGACATCGGACAGTTTTTAAGTTTTGCTACAGCTTCCATTCTAAAATTTTTCAATGGATATTATCCAATTATTTTTTACTTCTTACGATTTCCTGAGTGCCCCTTGAACACTCTTGTAGGTGAAAATTCACCCAATTTATGTCCTACCATGTTTTCAGTTACAAATACCGGTACAAATGTCTTTCCATTATGCACTGCTATCGTTTCTCCTACCATGTCCGGAATTATCATTGAAGCTCGAGACCAAGTCTTTATAACAGTCTTCTTGTTACTGTTCTTTGATTTTTCTATCTTTTCCAATAATTTATGAAAAACATAGGGTCCTTTTTTTACAGATCTTGCCATTACCGATTAATTATCGTTTTAGAAATTTTATTTCTTCTTAGTTTTTCTTCTTGTTACTATTAGTCTGCTAGATGACTTCTTCGGATCTCTTGTTTTCTGTCCTTTCGCCATAACACCTGTTCTGGATCTAGGATGACCTCCTGAAGCTCTACCTTCTCCACCACCCATAGGGTGATCGACAGGGTTCATAGCAACACCTCTTACTCTTGATCTCTTGCCCAACCATCGTGATCTACCGGCTTTTCCTGACACCTCTAAAGCGTGATCCGGATTTGATGTAGTCCCCATGGTGACTTTACAGGTAAGTAAGATCTTTCTTACTTCTCCACTAGGCATTTTTACCGTTGCATATCTATCCTCTCTACCCATAAGTACGCCATTCGTACCAGCACTTCTTGCAATAGCAGCACCTCTTCCCGGCTCTAATTCAATAGCATGGATTGGTGATCCTAATGGAACTTCCTTTAAAAGCAAGCAATTTCCAACATCCGGTGGTGATCCGGGACCCGATAATACTGTAGAACCAACAGCTAAACCATTTGGTGCTATAATATATCTTTTCTCCCCATCAGCATAATTCAATAAAGCGATAAATGCTGTTCTATTTGGATCGTACTCAATACTTTTTACAGTAGCAGGAATCCCATCTTTGTTTCTTTTGAAGTCGATAACTCTGTATCGTCTTTTATGTCCTCCACCAAGATTTCTCATGGTCATCTTTCCACTATTATTCCTTCCACCGCTGCTCTTCATCGGTGCTAAAAGGCTCTTCTCAGGTGTATCAGTTGTTACCTCCTTAAAGGTATTTGATATCTTGTGGCGAAGCCCCGGAGTAATTGGTCTATGTTTCTTTACAGCCATTTTGCTTAAATTTCATTAAATCTCACCAAAAAATTCAATTGTCTCTCCTGCTTGCAATGTAACAACAGCCTTCTTGAAGGAAGGTCTTTTGCCTCTTTGTACACCGCCTTTAGTAAACCGTACTTTTGATTTGCCCGGCATAATAGCAGTATTTACAGATTCAACATTGACATTATATGTCTTTTCTACCGTGTTTCGTATCTCTATCTTATTGGCTTTCTTGTCAACAATAAAGCTATACTTACCGGCTGTACCGGATAAAGTTTCTGCTTTTTCAGAGATAACTGGACGTATTAAAATATTCTTTTCCATCACTTCAATTATTTAATTTGATCAGGCTTCTACCTGAGATAGCTTCTCAATAGATTTCTCAGAGATGATCAAAGTATTTGCGTTCAAAACATCGTATGTATTCAAGTTAGATACTTCAGTAACTTTTGATTTTCTCAAATTTCTACTGGATAGATAAACGTTCTTATCTAATTCGTTGGTTACGAAAAGCACTTTGCTATTATCCAACTTCAATGCCTTCAAAATTGATAAGAATTCCTTTGTCTTCGGTGTATCGAAAGTAAAATCCTCAACAATCATTACCTGACCTTCAGTCGCTTTGTATGACATAGCTGATCTTCTAGCCAAATCCTTTAATTTCTTATTCAAGAAAACGTTATAGTTTCTCGGTCTAGGTCCGAAAATACGTCCTCCTCCTCTGTATAAAGGGTTCTTGATATCACCTTTTCTGGATCCACCGGTACCTTTTTGCTTGTGTAATTTTCTCGTAGAACCGGCAACTTCATTTCTTTCTTTAGACTTATGAGTACCTTGTCTTTGGTTAGCCAAAAACTGTTTTACGTTCAAGTAAATAGCATGATCATTTGGCTCTATACCAAAGATATTCTCTGGAAGTTCGATAGATCTTCCTACACTTTCTCCTTTAATATTTACTATATCTATTTTCATGACCTCTACTTTTCGATAATTACGTAAGATCCTTTATGACCGGGAACAGCGCCTTTGATCAAAATAAGATTTTGCTCAGGAAATAATTTAATAACTTTAAGATTCTTAGTCTTAACTCTATCACCGCCCATTCTGCCGGCCATTCTCATACCTTTGAAAACTTTCGCAGGATAAGATGCCGCACCAATAGAACCGGGAGCTCTTAGTCTGTTATGCTGACCGTGAGTAGCTTGACCCACACCGGCAAATCCGTGTCTTCTTACCACACCCTGAAAGCCTTTACCCTTAGATGTTCCTATTACAGCAACATTATCACCTTCGGCAAAAACATCGTCTATATTAATAGTATCACCAAGCGCCTTATCAAGGTTAGAAGATCGGAATTCTACAACTTTTGATTTCGCAGTTGTATCAGCCTTTCCAAAGTGTCCTTTCAAAGCCATAGAAGTATTCTTCTCTTTGGCTTCTCCAAACGCTATTTGAAGAGCATTATATCCATCACTTTCAGTTGTCTTTACTTGTGTAACCACACAAGGTCCCGCTTCGATAACAGTGCATGCAACGTAATTTCCATTAACGTCATAGACACTTGTCATTCCTAATTTTTTACCTATTAATCCGTTCACGATTATAGCTTTTAATTCTTTAATGTAACTGCACAGCAAAATCAGCTCAAAGCTAATTAACTACTACAGAAATAATGTTTATACAGAAAATTGTTAGGTAAGTTTGACTTGAATGTCAACACCACTAGGCAATTCCAAACGAGACAGTGCGTCTACAGTTTTTTGCGTAGGTGTGTAAATTTCAATCAACCGCTTGTGTGTACGCAATTGGAACTGCTCACGAGATTTTTTGTTCACGTGTGGTGAACGAAGAACTGTAAAGATCTTCTTCTCAGTGGGTAGCGGAATCGGGCCAGTTACTATGGCACCGCTATTACGTACAGTCTTAACAATTTTCTCTGTAGATTTATCTACGAGATTGTGGTCGTAAGACCGTAATTTGATTCTGATTTTCTGATTCATAACCCTGTTCAATATGTATGATAAATACGCTTTTCGTATCCCTTTATTCAAATTGGAGTGCAAATATATAAATATAAATGCACTCCCCAAACATTTTATTAATTATTTTTAAACTTTTTTTAGGCGTTGATCGCCCCCTTAGCTTTCTCTATGATTTCAGTTGAAATATTCGTCGGCGCTTGCGCAAAATGAGAGAATTCCATCGTTGAATTCGCACGTCCCGAAGTAATAGTTCTCAACTGAGTAACATAGCCAAACATCTCTGATAAAGGCACATCTGCTTTAATCGCTACAGCGCCTCCCATTCTTGATTCCTGCCCTTTCGGCAATCCTCTTCTCTTGTTCAAGTCACCGATAACAGGTCCTACATATTCCTCCGGAGTTACGATTTCGATTTTCATGATCGGCTCAAGAATTACAGGCTTGGTCTTTGGAGCTGCTGCTCTAAATCCTTCCTTCGCACATAATTCAAATGCTATTGGCTTTGAATCGACTGCGTGCATAGATCCGTCATATACTCTGACCTTCATGCTGTCAATATTGTACCCTGCCAAAATACCATTACTCATCATCTCCTTGAATCCATCCTGAATAGGCTTCTGGTAGTTCTTATCGATAGATCCACCGACAATACCCCATACGAATTGTAATTTAGTCTTGCCATTCTTGAAATCATCGCTCTCTAAGAAAGACTCATCCGCAGGACCTAATTCAAATTCCATATCAGCAAACAAACCTGATCCACCTGATTGCTTTTTCAATCTTTCTCTATGTGAAACAGTTTGCGTCAAAGCTTCTTTATAATTAACCTGAGGCGCACCTTGGTTACATTCTACTTTAAATTCTCTTCTCAACCTGTCAACAATAATCTCCAGGTGAAGCTCACCCATACCACTGATTACAGTCTGATTAGTCTCTTCGTTATAACTAACTTTAAATGTCGGATCCTCTTCCGCCAATTTATTAAGCGCCATACCCAATTTATCCAAATCCTTCTGAGTCTTAGGCTCGATCGCTAAACCAATAACCGGCTCAGGGAAAGTCATACTCTCTAAGGATATTGGATGGGCAAGGTCACAAAGTGTATCACCCGTTCTGATATCCTTGAATCCAACTGCCGCCGCAATATCCCCTGCCTCAACAGAATCAATTGGGTTTTGCTTATTGGAGTGCATTTGATATAATCTCGAAATTCTTTCTTTATTTCCTGATCTTGAGTTCAAAACATAAGAACCTGCATCAAGTCTTCCTGAATAAACTCTTATGAAACAAAGTCTACCTACGAAAGGATCCGTAGCAATTTTAAATGCTAATGCAGCGAACGGCTCAGTTATACTAGGCTTTCTCTTTGCCGGCTCCTCAGTATCAGGATTGAATCCATCAACTGCTTCAATATCCATTGGAGAAGGAAGGAAGTAACAAACTGCATCTAAAGCAGATTGAACACCTTTATTCTTAAACGCAGAACCACACATTACCGGAGTAATTTTCATC
>CALCSX010000174.1 GCA_937894165.1 uncultured Saprospiraceae bacterium
GGCCTAAAAAAATATTGAAATAATTGTAGCTTTTTCTTGGAAATGCACATAGAAGGCGCCAAGTCGCAAAGGAAGTGGTGTTTAAGAGAGCAAAGGGGCTCGCCGGTGGCTCGAGGAGCGGTTCGGAGGGTGGTTCGGGATGCCTGTGGCATTTGTTTTTTGCCACGAATGCACGAATTACTGGTTTTTCATTCGTAAAACTAAATTATGTGCCTTAGAAAAATTGCATCCTATCGAGAAACTCTTTTTGTCCTTTGTGCATCCTTTGTGTCTTCGTGGTAAAAAAAGGGAGTATTGGCGCAGTCAATAAATCTCCCAAACACCGCAGAGTCTCACGTTAGGCAATTGCCTATGTTTTAATGAAAATAACTCTTGAAGCCTAATTAAAAGATTTAGATCTTAGGGGGCACAAGTTACAAACTTGCGCCAGCATTGATGTTGTAAACTATGGAAACAGAAAGAGTTATATAGAAGAAGTTGAGGAGCATTAAGAGAGGGCATTAAGAGATTCGCTGTGCTGCATGGATCAGCGAACATCTGCGAGAAAAAAATCAGCGAACATCTGCGAGAAACGATCCCTTAAAGACTAAAATCAAAATCTTGAAATCCTGAAATCAAGTAAATCAAGGTTCTGACAATCACCGCAGAGGTTAGAGGACGCAAAGGGGATTCGTTGGACACGGAGCAATTCATAATTTTAAACAGGTTGATAAGTGGTTCATATTAATGGTGCAAATTGATGTTAAAATATTAGATTGCTAAAGGCTCATAGCCAGAAGCTCGCAGCTCAAAGAAATTTATAGTATGTCTGTGGCATTTGTTTTCAGAATTTTATTATTTTTTCGAAAGATTTCAGTGAAATGGTGTTGATAAAAGAGCTATGGAACAAATTGCTGGGATATTTGCTAACTTTGCAGCCTCTTAGGTTCAGAAATAGGTGAATATTTCGAGAAAAGTGAATGGAATGAGAGCGGAATTAAAAAAATGTATTAACGATTCGAGAAGGAAAATGATCAGGCAGTCGTTCGGCTTTGGCTTCGGTGCGCTGATGTTGGCTGCGACGATATGGAGATTTTGGGGGGATAATAGTTTTCTATTTTGGTGTATTGAAGGTATGATTATTCTTCTGGCTATCTACCATCTCGTTCAGTACAATAATATTCGAAAAGAGTACAAGGCTGTCACGAAATTGTTGGAAAATGAGAAAAGTAGGATCGTCTGGGTCTATACTTTTGAAGCGGAAGTAATGCCTTATGGATTTGTGATGTTTAAAAAGATTGATTTTTGCTTTGCTAAAGAGGATGGGAAAATAGAGATGTTGACATTTTTAGAGGACTTGAAGTATCTATTTCAACGACTTTTGAAGGAGGAATTGCCACATGCCACTTTCGGTCATAATATAGAAAAGGAGCAATTGTACAAAGTAGATCCTGAAACCTTAAGATTATAATGCAGCGAATACACAGTTTATATGTCGGACCCAGCGCCATTCACAAGAAGGGTGTATTTACCTATGAGGCTATTCCGGAGGGAACCCTTTTGGAGATTTGTCCTGTTATCATAATGCCGAAATCATCCATTGAATTGCTGGATCAGACAGCTTTGTATGATTATTATTTTCAATGGGGGGAGGAGAATGACAGATGTGCGATAGCTTTGGGCTTCGGTTCGATGTACAACCATTCCTTCGAGCCGAATGCAGAGTACGATATGGATTATGACAATGAGACATTGGATGTCTTTGCGTTGCGGGATATAGAGGCGGGGGAAGAAATATTTTTTAATTATTGCGGCTATGCCAATGCCAGGGGAGAGCTCTGGTTTGAGAAGCCAAAGGAGAAAAACAAGTAAAAGTGTCAGAACAGAATTTTGTAGATTTAATAAGACTGTGTTTAAGATCGGGTAAAGGTGGAGCGGGCTCTGCTTATTTGCGTCGGGAAAAATACGTCGCAAAAGGTGGTCCTGCAGGTGGAGACGGTGGAAATGGCGGAAGCATTTATGTAGTAGGGAATAGGAATATGTGGACTTTGCTGCCATTGCGATATAAAAAACATATTGTTGCCGGCGATGGGCAGGTAGGTGGGAAGATGGATAGAACCGGGTCGGACGGAAAAAGTGTGATCATAGAAGTGCCGCTGGGAACAGTTATAAAAGATGCGGAGACAGGCTACGTGGAGGCGGAAGTTACGCAGCATGGCGAGAAAGTTTTGCTGATGCAAGGCGGGAGAGGAGGACTTGGAAATACCAATTTCAAATCTGCAGTGAACCAAACGCCCCGCTATGCGCAGCCGGGAGAGCCGGGAAATATCCTTTGGAAATTATTCGAGCTGAAAGTATTGGCGGATGTGGGATTGGTTGGATTCCCTAATGCGGGCAAGTCGACTTTGCTTTCTGCTATTTCGGAAGCTAAGCCTAAAATAGCTTCATATGCTTTTACGACTTTGACGCCGAATTTAGGGATCGTCTCACATCACAACGGTCAGTCATTTGCGATGGCGGATATTCCGGGGATTATTGAGGGTGCGCACGAGGGGAGAGGTTTAGGATTGAAATTTCTGCGACATATTGAGCGAAATGCCGTGTTGCTTTATGTAATTCCTTGTGATTCTGAGAATATTATGAAGGAATATGACATATTAAAAAATGAGTTGTTTCAGTACAATCCGGAGTTGGCGGACAAACCGCATCTCGTCGCCATTTCCAAGTGCGATATGTTAGGGGAGGAGCTGACGGAAGAGCTGCGCAAGACGCTTCCTGAGGGTAAGGATTTTATATTTATATCGGGGGTGACGGGTCAGGGTTTGCCGGAATTGAAGGAGGCATTGTGGAGCAGTTTGGAGGAGCATGTTTCGTCGGAGGAGCGGGGGAGTGCTTTTGAGGAGGAGTAGGGACAAGTCGTGACTTGTCCGGACAAGTCACGACTTGTCCTAATAATATATAATCAGATGATATGATTTGAAGATTTGAAGATGGTATGATTTGAAGATTTGAGGATGAAATGATTTTTAAAAAAGAAAATGATTTTCATTACTGAAAACGAAAGCGCAGGCGTCCCATTCAGGGGATTGTGGAGCGCGGGAGGCAATAAATCAGATGATTTGATTATATGATTTGAAGATTTGAAGATTATATGATTTGAAGATTTGAAGATGATATGATTTGAAGATTTGAAGATGATATGATTTGAAGATTTACATATCGAAAACGATTTTTATATTAGAATCTATAGGGACAAGTCGTGACTTGTCCTAATGTTAAATCAGATGATATGATTTGAGGAGGATACATTTGGATTGTGGTTTAAAATAAATGTATTCGACCCTCTCCGGGGGTCGGAGATTGAATCTGGGATTTTTCTAACATAATTTCACCCACTCTAAGAGTCCTTAGACGGGCAGGTAAAGGTGTACATATATAAACTTACGCCGACAGATAAAAAAATTTTGAAAGGAAACCAGCAGAGCATGTAGAAGGAGACTTATATGACTTAAGGAGAAATACGCCGAAGCTTTATTTATATTGATGAAAGTTTTGAAGAAAACGCCATTTATTTTTCTCGAAAATTGAGAATATTTCCTTCCAAAAAGATCTAAATTTTAAATTTCCCCGTTATATTTGTGGCTTATATAGATTTAATCTAAATATTGATAATGAAAAAGGATATTCATTCCACAGATTTTCCTACCATACAACCGGCGTTCCCGATTCTAGCTTTCGCTAAGAAAGAAACCAAGAAGAAATGCTGCAAAAAGTTCAAGAAGGACAAGCGATGTAAGCGTTGTCCGGGGAATAAATCATAGATAATTTTAAATAAAGTTGGTGGATTTGGAGTTCACTGAAGTCGGAGGAATTCGGTAGATTGTTTTCTTTTATTGATGACACACCACAAACCTTAACAGACAAAGGAATCCGATTTTGTCATGATTTTTGCTTCTTTCAGGCAAAAATCTCGCCAAAATCTATATTGTTTTGGTATTCATTTCTAACATAGTTTGACCTCTCTGAGGTCATTTTAGAAATGGATTATTAAATTCTCGGAATCCGAGAAAATATTAATAGGTTTTAGATACTATAAGTGACATTTACAAATTTATGCCGGCAACGCTTTTAATGACTTTGGAAAATAGCTTGAGATAAAAAGATTGATGGGAGGCACATTTACAAACTTGCGCTAGCATAAGCTATTATAATTTAGATACTAAAAGGCACATTTGCAAACTTGTGCCGGCAGTGACAAAAAATTAATAAAAAACCTTATTTTATCAACAAGCTACTCGCATTTTCAGGAATATCTATCAATACCACTTCCTCTGCCACCACAAAAGGAATAGCCACCCCATCAACAAGCACTTGCCCGACTTCTTCCCTCCAGCCAAATATCTTTATCTTAAATGTTCTCAAAGTAGATATCCATTCACCCTCCCTGCTTATTTGCATTGATAAACCACCCTCTTCGCTTGCAAATGTCATAAATCGATATCGCTTAAAATCCTTGTCCTGATATCCATAGCCCTCACCCGCATCCAGGTATAAATAAGACTGCTTTTCCTCTCCACTCACATACAATTGCAATTCCATCTCCTCTAACCTCAACTCCGAACTGAATTGCATGACTGGTCCAATTGGTATTACCGCCCCCGCTCTAATGTAAAAAGGAATTTCATCCGCCCCTGCTTTAGAGAAAACAATCCGCCCACCACTAATCCTTTCATTGCTTTCAAATCTATACCAATCCCCTTCCGGCAAGTAAGTCCATCTGCCCTTAGACTTGGCACTTACTATCGGAGAAACCAGAATATTCCTTCCAAACATGAATTCATCCATCCTGTCCAGCGTCCTCACATCCTCAGGAAAGGCTACCCTCAGAGGTAATATCATCGGCATTCGTTGATTCACATACTGTTCGAAGCTGGTATAAATAAAAGGTAAGAGTCTGTATCTCAACTCGATAGCCATGCGTGCTAGGTTGGTATAAGGCTTCCCAAAACTCCAAGGCTCTTGATCGCCGGAATCTTTAGAGGAATGTGTCCTGAAAAATGGATGAAAAACCGCCAATTGCAGCCATCGCACATACAATTCTCCATCAGGTTCGCCAATAAAACCTCCGATATCAGAGCCAGCAAAGCTAAAGCCCGAGACGGACAAATTCTGAACCTGCCAATTCGCAATTTTCAAATGTTCCCAAGTCGCTACATTATCTCCGGTCCACACACATGCATAACGCTGACCTCCACTAAAGGTGGATCGGGTAATTACAAAAGGACGTTTATGATCATTAAATTTCTTGATACCTTCATAAGTTGCTCTGGACATTTGCATGCCATAGACGTTGTGTGCCTTGGCATGATTGGTATGATGGTAATCGTAATCATGCAGGACATCCTCGGGAAAGGTTCTTTGCGTCTGCACTTCTTTGACAGGATCATAGAGGGCAGGTTCATTCATATCGTTCCAAACACCGGCAACATTTAAATCACCTATAAATTCCTCAAAGAGATTGCTCCACCAATCCCTGGCTTTGGGCAAGGTAAAATCAGGGAAATTACAAGGGCCGGGCCAGACCATTCCCTTAAAGTCCTTACCTGATGGTGTTTTGCAATACAAATCATTGTCTTTACCATCCTTCCAAATAGCATAATTCTTATCGATTTTCAAACCCGGATCAATCATCACTACTGTTTTAAAGCCTTGTATGTTCAACTTTTGAATCATCTTTTTGGGATGCGGAAAATGTTTATCATCCCAGGTGAAGCATCTGAAGCCATCCATATAATCTATGTCGAGATAAAGGGCATCGCAAGGAATTTTAAGTTTTCGCAGCTTTTTGGCTATCTTTTTGACCTTCTTTTCGGGGTAATAGGACCATTTGCACTGATGATAGCCCAGCGCCCAAAGTGGCGGCAGTTCCGGTGTGCCGGTGAGTGACAAATAATGTTGTATTATCTCAGTAGGTGTCTTGCCTTCAAAGAAATAAAAGGTCATATTCTCTCCATAACTTCCAAATCCTGCATTCTCGGGAGTAAAATCAAAAACTGTTCTGTAACTAGAATTCAGAAATAAGCCATAGCAGCCTCCCTCATGTTGCCCTATGAAAAATGGTATATTTTTGTACAAAGGATCCGCTGCATAACTGTAGGCAAAAGTATCAGTCCCCCAGTTTTGAAATGATTTGCCGCGCAAATTGGGTTCAACCGGCTTGTCTCCGAGGCCATAAAAACTTTCATCCATCTCCATTTTCATTGGAAAGAAATAATATTCTCCGTGATCTGACTCTTTTTTTATTGGTGAGTCTAAAGACAGTAGATTTTGAAAAGAGGCGTTAAGAAATCGAAGAGAATGGGTTTTTGGATCGATGAGAAGTTTTAAATTTTGCGATTCAAAACTAAGATATTCATTTCCCTGGGTAAATTGGACATTTACTTTTTCGTCTACGAATTCAGGATCTCGGGCGTAGGAAAATAAAGAGTCATAAATGCCATCCGGGGTGAAGCGAACTCTGGTAATATTGTGATTGATTTTCTCGATTTTGATTTCGGAGAAATCATTCCTCATTATGTATAGGAGTGATTCCTGCGCATTAAAATGAAAACCATATTCTGCCATGATGAGGTGTTTTTCTGTAAATTTTATTCAAATTATATAAAATATAGCTTCACTGTACCAAAAAATTAAAAATAATTAATAAAAAATCCGGAATTGCGCCGCTGCAAAATTTCCACCAATTATTTTATGGAAAGGTGGAAATTCCCAAAATTATATTGATTGTTATAAGAAATTCAAAAAGTATTGATTTAGAAAGATTTGTGAATTACAAATAATATTAGTATAATTGATTATCAATGTTTTATAATTGGGAAGGAATTAGTAACTTTGTCGCATAATTAAACAAAAAAACAATGGACAAGAAATTCTTGAAAAATAAGCCTGTTTGTAAAACAACATTTGTACTTTCCTCAGAAGTGGCAGGAAAAGCTGAAAAAGTGATCATTTTAGGAGACTTTAACAACTGGAATCTTGAAGATGGTATTATAATGAAAAAGTTGGCTAATGGCAATTTCAAAGCGGTAGTTGACTTAGATTCAGAGAACAGATATGAGTTTAAGTATTTCTTGGATAACTCTCAGTGGTTGAATGCGCCGGATGCTGATGGTACAGTGGCCAATCAATTCGGTGGAGAAAATTCTATTGTTGATACAAGAAGCAATTAATTTTAAAATACAGTAAGCTTTTTAAGCTGATTATATTTGATTGAGTGAAATTTTTAGAAAGTCGGGTTGGTTTCCGACTTTTTTTTGGCTAAATTTTTTCGAAAGTATTGCAAATTAGTAATGTGGCTGTAGAGGGCGACTCTTTCATGGAAATTTAAGATTTTAGCTTGGTATTTGATCTTACAATCAAATTATTTTATGGAATTATTGACGAAAAAGCCCCGAATGGGGCGAAATATCAAAGCTCGGGGTGTAGCCCCGAGAAATTGTATTAGATTATTTGGTTTTGGCGGGATTTTTGCCCGAAGGAAGCAAAAATCGTGACAAAACCGGACGAAATTGAAGATTCTTTCGTTCGAAAATAAGTATGGAAAAAACCGGAACCCGCATCAGGGATAGTAGCGGGCACGAGTGAGGAACGAACGAAGTAAAGCGAATAGCCCGGCGACACATAAATACGGAATGTTAATGGAGTAGATATGTGTCGGATGCCCCAATAAATTGACATTATATACTTAGGAGCATTTTTTTATGGATAATTAACATTTCATATCCCCCTTTTTGTTACATTTATTAAAATTAAAAGGAAATATGAATGTATCCGAAGTAATAGCTATGAGTTTTTTCTCAGACTTTGATATTGAGCTTTTTAAGGCAGGCAAGCATTTTAAGTTGTACGAAAAATTCGGCGCGCATCTCTGTGATCATGATGGTAAGGAAGGTTGTTATTTTTCTGTGTGGGCACCCAATGCCAATCACGTTTCTGTAATCGGATCATTTAATGAATGGAAAAACGGGCAGCATACTCTGCTCCCTCGCTGGGACAAGTCAGGGATCTGGGAGGGTTTTATTCCAGATGTTAAAAAAGGGGAATCCTACAAGTTTCATATTGTCAATAAATTCAATGGGATAAAATTAGACAAAGCTGATCCCTATGCTTTCTACTCGGAACAGCCGCCCTCTACTGCCTCTCGCGTCTGGAAAACAAAAACAACCTACAAATGGTCGGACAAAAATTGGATGGCAAGCCGCGCTGCAGCCCACAACTGGCAAAGCCCGGTTTCTGTGTATGAAGTCCACCTGGGTTCGTGGATGAAACCTACCAGAGAGGAGGAAGTATGGTATAGCTACGAGGAATTGATCGATAAATTGGTTCCTTATGTGAAGAAAATGGGTTTTACCCATATCGAAATGATGCCGGTAATGGAACATCCTTATTTTCCCTCCTGGGGATATCAAATAACTGGATATTTTGCCGCTACTTCCCGCTATGGAGATCCTGATGGCTTAAAAAAACTGATCAACGCCTTTCACAAAGCAGGAATTGGTGTAATTTTGGATTGGGTGCCTTCGCATTTTCCTTCCGATGGGCATGGATTGAATTATTTCGACGGCACACATTTGTATGAGCATGCTGACCCACAGAAGGGCTATCATCCGGACTGGAAAACCATGATTTTCGACTATGGAAGGCCGGAAGTGAAGGCTTTTCTGATTTCCAATGCACTATTTTGGCTGGAGGAATACCATGCGGATGGCTTGCGGGTAGATGCGGTGGCATCGATGGTATATTTGGATTATTCAAGAGATGAGGGTTTTTGGACACCGAATAAATACGGTGGGCGGGAATATCTGGAGGCGATCGAATTTGTAAAGGAATGCAATGATGCAATAAAGAAATTTTATCCTGAAACCTTAATTATAGCAGAAGAGTCAACAGCTTTCCCTAAGGTGACGGGGAAGGTCAATGAAGGTTCTTTAGGCTACGATCAGAAGTGGATGATGGGTTGGATGCATGATACATTGGAGTATTTTCAGGCAGACCCGCTGTTCAGAAAATTCAGCCATAATAAGATCACTTTCTCCATGGTCTATGCCAATTCTGAACATTATATGCTGCCACTTTCGCACGATGAGGTGGTTCACGGCAAGAAATCTCTATTGAATAAGATGCCGGGCAATCAGGAGGAGAAATTTGCTAATTTGAGACTTCTATTTGGATATATGTACAGTCATCCAGGTTCTAAATTGGTGTTTATGGGAGGCGAAATAGGTCAGTATATCGAGTGGGCATTTAAACAGGATTTGGATTGGAAATTATTAGAATTTCCGCTTCATCAGGGAATCCAAAATACAGTTATTGCCCTTAACAAATTGTACAGAAAAGAAAAAGCCCTGTATGAATATCAATACCACCCGGATGGTTTCGAATGGCTCGTGGCCGATGATGGAAATAATTCCGTCCTAGCGTACAGGAGGATGGCGGAAGATCCTACGGACTATTTGATCACTGTTATAAACTTCACGCCGGTGTACAGAGAATCATACAAAGTATCTTTCAAAGCAGATGCAAAGAAATTCAAAATTGTTTTCAACTCAAACGATGCAGAATTTGGAGGCTCGGCTGATGCGCACCCTGCTTCAATCAAAGTGGGTGAAGAAAATGGGAACAAATACATTGATTTTAAACTTCCACCCTTGGGAATGGTTGTAATTAAACCTTTCTGACAGATTCACTTATCAAAAGAATCTAGCAATCGACATTACTTACCTTAGAATTAAAATTTATAATGAAATATATCTGTATTCACGGACACTTCTACCAACCCCCTCGCGAAAACGCCTGGCTGGAATATATCCAAAAACAGGAATCAGCAGCACCATTTCACGATTGGAATGAGCGTATCAACTTTGAATGTTATGCACCTAACAGAGCAGCGAGATTATTGGATGCTGAGGGGAAATTAATTGATATCATAAATAATTATGAATACATTTCCTTCAATTTTGGCTCTACGCTGCTGTCCTGGATGGAAAAATATGATGCTTTGACCTACGAATTTCTTCAGAAAGCCGATAAAGATTCTGCAGCGCGACTCGAAGGTCATGGCAATGCAATGGCGCAGGTTTACAATCATATGATTATGCCACTGGCAAGTAAAAGAGATAAAGAAACGCAAATTAAATGGGGGATAAGAGATTTCGAATATCGTTTCGGAAGAAGGCCGGAGGGAATGTGGTTGGCTGAGACGGCGGTGGATAGCGAAACTTTGGAATTGATGGTTGACAATGGAATTACTTTCGTGGTTTTAGCCCCACGTCAGTTTAAAAGCTACGTGAATGAAAGTGGAGAAGAAGTGAAAAGTGAGGGAGTAGATTGTAGTAAATCCTATAAAGTTGTACTTTCGACAGGTAAAGAAATGACTATATTTTTCTATGACGGTCCATTATCGCAGGCTATAGCGTTTGAAGGTTTATTGAATGACGGAGTTCATTTTGCCCGGAAGTTGATGGCTGCTGCTAATGGGATGTCGGAATTCAGTCTGGTCAATATTGCGACAGATGGGGAGACATATGGTCATCATCATCGATATGGCGAAATGGCCTTAGCCTCTTGTATTCATCAAATCAATCAGCAAGAGGAATTTCAACTGGTCAACTATGCTTGGTACGCTGCCAAATTTAAACCGGAAGCGGAGGTTAAAATTATCGAAGGCTCGAGTTGGTCTTGCGCGCATGGTATCGAGCGTTGGCGATCAGATTGTGGCTGCAATACGGGAGGCAATGCAAGCTGGCATCAAAAGTGGAGAGCTCCATTGCGGGAGGCTTTGGATTGGTTAAGTGCACAAGTTGAGCCATTGTACCGGGAAAGTATCTCGAAGTTAGTCAAACAACCGAAAGATGCCAGAAACGCTTATATCGATATCATTTTGGAGAGAAATGACAAAACGCGGCATGCTTTTATTGATAAATGGGTTCTGCCCAATGGTGTTGATACAGAGAAAGAGACTAAGGTTTTGCGATTATTTGAATTGCAGCGAAATCTGATGCTGATGTACACGTCCTGCGGGTGGTTTTTTGACGAGGTTTCGGGTATAGAGACCAATCAGATTTTGCAATATGCAGCCAGGGCTATCGCCTATACGAAAACATTATTTGGAAAAGATTTGGAAAAGGAATTTGTAGCTAAGTTAGAGATGATCCCTTCTAATGATTCGAAATATAAAAATGCCGCCAACAGTTATAGGGCAATGGTGCGTCCCGGCATCATTACTTTGGAGCGGGTGGCTATGCATGTGGCTGCGGAAATCATTTTTGAGGATTCTGGCACGCACTGCCTTGATATCTTTCTCGGTGCGTGATTTGCGGTTCATCACGATCTTGAAGCCGTTGTACGGCGCCTTGTTGTGACTCGCCGTCACCATCACCCCGCTGCGACTTTCCTCCAGAACTTCCGTAGCGAAATACAGCAGCGGCGTGGGTACAGTACCGATGTTGATGACATTGCAGCCGGTGCTGAGAATTCCGCGAATCAGTTTTTCGGTCAGCAAGGGGCT
>CALCSX010000175.1 GCA_937894165.1 uncultured Saprospiraceae bacterium
GCAATTTTAATTGCTTTAAAGTCTCTCTTCTTTGGGCTAGAATTTAGAAAGGAGGAATAAGGTTGCCCTGATGCTATGCAGACACTAAGTGCTCTGATAATTCTGGTGGGATTATTGATATCCATCTGAGCGAAATATTCCGGATCCAAAATTAACAATTGCTCCTGCAAAGATGACAGGCCTACTTCCTCATATTGCCGTTGTAATACATCTCTTAAAGTAGGCGGAACTTCCGGAAATTCATCTAGTCCCTCTAATATTGCTCTGAAAAATAATCCTGTACCTCCCACCATTATGGCATATTGATTCTTTGAAAATATTTCATCAAGAATGAGCAATGACCTTCTTTCGAATTCTCCTGCATTGAAAGAAATATCAGGTTCTAACTCATCTATTAAATAATGTTTTACCATATTTAATTCTTCATTCGAAGGCTTAGCAGTGCCAATATCAAAATATTTATATATCTGCCTGCTATCTGCCGAAATAATATCCGTTTTGAAGTGAAGTGCCAATTCAATAGCCAAGGTGGTTTTTCCCGAAGCTGTTGGACCGCCAATGCAAATAAGTATTTTCTTACTATCTGTATTCATTTAAATGAAAATTCATTTGGATATAGAAATTGAATAAAATTATTTTCATTTTGAATCCTTCCTTTCTTTTTTAAAACTAAATGAGTTTGGAAGACTTCGCTTTTTAAACTAAATTGCGTCCTTTCTGTGCAAATTGCAAATATGGGATTATTTTATCACATTTTTTATTACCCTGCTAAGTTAGCCCTTACAGTCTATTTTAAGAAAATTACCATTCATAACAGGTCTAAAATCCCGGCAGAGGGACCTGTTTTGATAGCTTCTAATCATCCCAATTCCTTTATGGAAGCGATAATTGCTTCTTGTAATATGAGAAGGGTGTCACATTTTATAGTAAGAGGTGATGTTTTTAAGAACCCGGTAGCAGCTTTCGTATTAAGGTCAACTAATCAAATTCCTATTTTCAGATTTAAGGATGGCTTTTCCAACCTTAAAAAGAACGAAAGTACGATGGAGTATTGCTATCGGAAATTGAAGGAAAATCAATTGATCATCATATTTTCCGAAGGACTTTGTATTCAAGAAAAAAGACTACGTCCTATTCAGAAAGGTACGGCGCGTATGGCTTTTGGGGCCTATGATGAAAAAGGGGTGGATGATCTGACTATCGTCCCTCTGGGAGTCAATTATGTAGATGGAACTGAGGCGAGGACAACAGTGATGTGTTCCTACGGCGAGCCATTATTATTAAAGGATTATTTGCAACTTTATAAAGAAAATCCTAATGCAGCGATTAGACAATTAACAGGAGATATAGAAATAGCACTGAGCAATCTCGTCATTCATATCGATCATCCGGAATATGACGATACAGTAGATTTTTTGTTGAATATGAAAGCCAATAACCATCCTGATAGATCAATGCCTCTCGTTGAGTTTAATGAAGAACGAATGCAACGAGAATTAAATC
Source organism: uncultured Saprospiraceae bacterium (assembly GCA_937894165.1). Lineage (GTDB taxonomy): Bacteria > Bacteroidota > Bacteroidia > Chitinophagales > Saprospiraceae > CALCSX01. The sequence goes on from CALCSX010000175.1 coordinate 1,504, forward strand.
TGGTTCGAAAATTCAATTCATTTGAAGCTGAAATGCAAAAAGACCTTCAAAATAAGGTAGCAGACTATCAGACTTTGCTTAAAACCTTCTTATTGAAAGATAAAATTGTATCAAATGAAAGTAGAGGAAAAATTCTGATAAAACTTATTAGCCTTACTTTATTATTTCCCTTTTTTGTTCCCGGTATACTGCTTTTGAGTTGGATGTATTTTCTAGCGGATTACTTTACTGATAAAAAAGTGAAGTCTCCTGAGTTCAAAACCTCAGTTAGGTATGGTGTTATGTCAGTTTCTTACTTTTTTGCATGTTTTTTACTTATTTTAGCAGCTGTAATCTTCGGGAAGTATATTCTTCTCTTAGGAATTATATTAATGCCTATCTTCGGAATCGCAACATTCCGATTTATTGAAATATTTAGAAATTTGGTGTTGCAATTAAGGTGGATGAATTTGGGTAAGGAGAAAAAATCTGAATTCCAAGCCCAAAGAAAGTTGATTATTGATATGATTGATTAAGGAAATCTTATAATTTTTAAATAAGAACTATGAAATTCAATTTCAAAAAATTACTACCGCACCTCCTTGTTATTCTCGGCTTTGTAGTCATTTGTCTTTTCAAATTCTATCCTCAATTAGAGGGAAAACAAGTGATTCAAGGGGATATTATTCAATACAGAGGGATGTCTGCTGAGATGAATGAATTCGGTGAGGAGACCGGGGAATTTCCTCGATGGACGAACTCAATGTTCGGGGGAATGCCTACCTACCAGCTTGGCTATCCTGCGGAGGGGAATTGGACCAATTCATTGAGAACTTTTTTTAATTTAGGATTTGATAGACCAATCGGCTATTTTTTGACAGCTATGATTTCTGTTTATATATTATTTTTGGTCTTGGGAGCCGGGCCTCTCTTAGCAGCTCTGGGTGGAATAGTTTTTAGTTTTACCACTTATCATTTCTTGATATTCGAAGCGGGACATACCAGTAAGTTGTATTCTTTGGCATTCGCAGGTTTAATATTAGCAGGAATTATTTGGGCTTATCGCAAGTCAGCGTGGCAGGGAGCATTGTTGGCGGCCGTTGGTTTGGCATTGAATGTAGGTGCCAATCACTTCCAGATGACTTATTATTTGGGTATAGTGGTAATTTTTATTGCAATTGCATACGCAGTAGAAGCTTTGCAAGAAAAAAAACTACCTCAGTTTTTAAAGACATCTGCTTTTCTTATAATAGCCGCGATAATAGGTCTCTGTACTTCTGCTACGAAGATTCTTCCTACTTTGGAATATGGGAAATCTACGATGCGAGGTGAAAAAGTTGTAGATACTGATACCAATGCCACCAAATCCGGCCTGGAATGGGATTACGCCATGACATACAGCCAAGGGACAGCAGATTTATTAACGCTAGTTATTCCTGGCTTTGCGGGAGGAAGCTCGGGAGAGCCGGTGGGGAAGGATTCTTATTTTGCTCAAGAGGTCAGGAGGCTGGGTGGCTCAGTAGAAAATTTGCGGGCGCCACTATACTGGGGAAGTTTGCCGGGGACAGCAGGACCTGTTTACTTTGGTGTAATTGTGTTTTTATTTGCCATTTTTGGATTAAGAAGGGGTGAAGGAGTTTTGAAATGGGGCTTATTGGGTGGCATAATTCTTACTATTTTGATTTCATTCGGAAATAACTTGGAATCTTTTAACAGATTGATGTTTGACTATTTTCCGCAGTTCAATAAATTTAGAGCGGTTAATTCTGTGCTTGCGATCACGGCACTGCTAAGTGTGGCATTGGCGGGGATTGGTTTAATGTCATTTTTTAAAGAAGATATTGACAAAGAGAAGGCGTTTAAGGATATTAAAATAGTGGGTGGATCGGTACTTGGATTTATTTTATTACTTACTTTAATGGGTTCTAGCCTATTCAATTTATCAAGTCCGGCTGACGCTCAATATGCACAAAGCGGAATCGATGCGAATGTATTTGTACTTGACAGGGCAGCTTTTATTCGCAGTGATGGATTCAGGTCCTTTTTTATAGGTGCAATACTACTGGGAGCTGTTTGGTTTTATTTGAAAGGAAATATTAGCAAGGGTATAGCGATAGGTATTTTGATTCTAGTTAGTTTATTTGATCTTTTGGGAGTAGGGGGGCGATATTTGACATCCAATGATTTTGTGTCAAAACGAGTTGTAGAAGCCCAACTTCAACCAAGTCCTGTAAATGAGCAAATCAATAGTGATTCGGAACTCAGTTTCAGAGTTTTTGATATTTCACAAAGCCCGTTTAACTCAAGTTCTGCTTCACTTTTCCATCAATCCATAGGAGGCTATCATGCTGCAAAATTACAGCGATACCAAGATTTGATAGATCGATTTATATCCAAAAATAATCTGTCTGTATTGAATATGCTCAATACGAAATATGTCATTGTTAAGGGTGAAAATAACCAAACGACGGCACAACAGAATCCGGAAGCTCTCGGCAATGCTTGGTTTGTCAACGA
>CALCSX010000176.1 GCA_937894165.1 uncultured Saprospiraceae bacterium
TATTATGAGGTCAGAACAACACCCCTTGGATCCGATAATTTTTATAAAAATTTAATTTTCAACCATTTATTTTTTCTAAATGGAATAATATTCGGGAATTTGACCTCTTTAAAAACTTAAATTAGTCAAAAACTTCGTATATATAGGTATATTTGCAATCATACATAATTTTCCGGAAATGAAATATATCTACACTTTCTGCTTTTCCCTGTCCTTTGTTTTGGCTTCGTGGGCACAAAATTTGTCCAAAATCGATTCTCCATTATTGGAAAAGCTCCAAAATTCAGAAAATGAATATTTCGAAATATATCTGCACCTATCTGACCGAGTAAATATATATTCAATCCTGGAAGAAATGAGAACTGGGAGACTTTCTACTGATGACAGGGTCCGTCATGTTGTAACTTCATTAAGAAATAAAGCTGATGAAACCCAAGGAGAAATTCTTAAAGTTTTATTTCGAAAAAATGAATTATTGCATACTGAAAGTATAAAATCTTTGTGGATTACAAATGCTATTCAACTCTCTGCACATAGGGATTTAATTTATGAAATCAGCACTTGGGAATCTATTGAAAAAATATATACTTTCATTGAAGGGCATACAACTGTCGAAGATAAAATAGAACTTTCCACTAATGAAGATAGAGCGGTAACGAATGGTATAAAAGCCATTAATGCGCCAGCATTATGGAAATTAGGATATACAGGATATGGAAGAAAAGCTTTTGTGATGGATTCAGGAGCTCAATATGACCATCCTGCATTAAGGACACAGTATGCAGGAAATTTTTTGCCATTTAATCAGTCCTGGACCGGAGGCGGTGAAGAACCCTTCGATGTTGGAGGTCATGGTACACATGTTACTGGAACCATAATGGGTTTGGATCGAAAAAATCAAGATACTATAGGAGTAGCATTTAATGCCAATTGGATAGGTGGACCTGTTCAATTTAGTAATAGTCCGCCTCAGCCTCATTTTGTGCAATCTTTTATAGGGAACATGCAATTTGCCCTCGACCCTGACGGGAATCCCGAGACAACAAATGATATACCTGATGTGTTTAACAATTCTTGGGGACATAATAATTTCAGCCCGGAATTTTGCAACCCTTCAGCTTTTTTTTCGGAAGTACATATAGCAATTGAAGCAGCAGGGATAGCGATGGTTTGGTCAGCAGGTAATAATGGTGGCGCACCCATGTCTGTTACAGGATACATGAATAGTAACTTTGATTTAGTTAGCTCGTTTGCAGTAGGGAATGTTTCTCAATCTGCACCCTTTGCCATTGCCGAGAGTTCCAGCAGGGGGCCGTCACAATGCGGGGGTGAAGGATCTTTGCTCATTAAGCCGGAAGTTTCTGCGCCGGGAATAAATGTTCGCTCAAGTCATTTAAATGGCAGTTATGCTCAACTTACAGGGACATCTATGTCAGCACCACATGTATCCGGTGCTGTTTTGTTACTTAAGGAAGCATTTCCTTTTCTCTCTGGTGATATCATTTTAATGTCTCTTTATCTTTCAGCAATTGATTTGGGAGAGCCCGGCGAGGATAATGACTACGGAATGGGTTTAATTGATGTACTTGCAGCTTATAATTACCTTATAGATGAAGGCTATACGCCGGTGCCTCCGGTTTCGAATCAAACCGATATAGTTCTAGATAATATTATTTTCACAAAATCAGGCATTTGTTTAGGATATAATCAACTGGATTTTAACTTTAGCAATAGTGGGACTGATACCATATTCTCTTTTTCAATACAATATGGATTAGAAGAACTGCCTCAAAGCATTAAGCAAAGAGAATGGGTTGGAATTCTCCCTCCAGGAAATTCACAAAACCTTATTTTGGATAGCTTTTTGATATCTGAACCCGGCACGTATAATCTTAAAACTATATTTCTCAATCCCAATGGTACTGAAGATAGTCGCTCATTAAATAATAGCCAACATAAGATCATTTCTGTTAGTGAGTTTGAATTTCTGGATATAGAAACAGATATTCTTCCATGTTTGGGTGGGGAGGTAACAATTACAGCAGGGAATATTTCAGATCCTAATAATTTGATAGAATGGTATGGTGATAGAGACTTAAATACGCTTTTAGGTGAAGGTCCGAACTTGGTACTTCCCAGCACTAAAGAAAATCAAAATATATTTGTTCAACAATCCATGAGAGGTTCTTTGGGAGCGTCTTTGAGTAGTGGTGAAGAGATATCTTTTGATGATTTGGATAATGCAGGATTATATTTTAATGTTTTTGAAGGGTTTCATCTTAAAAGTGTCAAAGTCCACACGAATGAAACAGGAAATATTATCTTCCAAATTTTGAATTCCAATAACGTAGCCGTCATAAGTAAAGTACATAGAATAAATGAAATAGGGATAAATACTATTCCAATAAATGTTTTTATACCGGAGGGCTTTAATTACAAGTTCAATGTCATTAATGCAAGAATTCTTGGTAGCAGTTTTGAAAATGTTAACTTTCCCTATAATTTTTCTAACTATGTAGAGATTTATGCATCTTACGATGAAATGAATACTTTATACACCGATAGATACAATTTTTTCTTTGATTGGGAAATAGCAAAAGTTACATGTAATGCTACTGAATATGAAATTCCCGTCAATGAGTTTTATATTGCGCCCGAAGTTGAAATAATTAAATCTGTGGACACTCTATTTCTTTCAAATCCATCAGCTCTTCAATTGTTTTATAATTCTCCTTCGCCAGGTTTAGTTTTTTGGGATCTAGGAAACGGAGAAACAAGCAATGATCCAAACCCAATTCCCCAGTATGTTGAAGAAGGTATATTTACAGTTACATTAAAAATTGTATTTGACGCCACTTGCGTTGTGTACGCGTATGAAAATGTAATTGTGATTGATGATAGAATATCTTCGTCGACTACTCGCAGTGAAGACAATAATATAATGGTTTATCCAAATCCCTTCCAAAACTTTATAATACTCGAATCAGATTCACAAGACAAAATTGAATTCCAGATTTATAATACAATTGGCCAAATAATTTTGTCTGATTCCATAGATTTGGCAGCAAATGGAAGTTTTCAGATTATTACTACCTCTCTCCCACCGGGAAGTTATTATCTTTATTTAAATAGACCCTTCACAAAATCGGTATATAAAATTTTTAAATTCTAATAAATTAGGAATATAATTCAAACATTTCACTCACCATTTTCTTAAGCTCTTCCCTGAACCAATCAGGTGAAATTACCTCAACATTTCCCCCAAAAGATAAAATTTTGGAAGTCAATTCGTAATTAGGATAAACATTTATACAATAAACGGAGTAATTATCTGAAGTTTTTACCTTTTTTTGAGAAAGATGTATGGGTTTTGTGTCGAAATAATTTACCTGCAATCCATTCACCTTCAGTTGTATTTCCTCCAATCTGGTGGATTCATTGACTGTGATACCAATTACATTTTTGAAATAGGTATCTGCATCGAAATTATTTGGAATAACATATTCCGCGAAGGACTCCCTTAAATCTGAAATTCGCTCCAATCCATATGTACGGATAGATTTCTTTTCGTGCGAATAAGCTAAAAGATACCATCTATGATCATATTCCTTTAATATCATAGGACTAATAATAACATGATACGAATCTTGACCGAAAGGATGGTAATTTATACTTATAGAGCGCTTGCTTCTTATGGCATTATACAAACTATCTAACCACTTTTGACCGGGGATATCCAATGGTTGCTCCAGATGTACAACTTGCTTTTCAGGGAGATTGGATTCAGAAACCATTAACTGTAATTTTTCAATCACGTTATTGATACCTTTTAAATAGGAAAAACCTGTGAATTGGCGCAATAAATTTAACGCCGATTTTAATTCCCTACCATCCTGTCTACTTAAAGGAGATTCTGTAATACTGAAATTTCGATTTTCATAATAATAGCTTTTTTCCTTCCTATCGTAAGCAATAGGTGCAAAATATCCCAAATCTTCATTATGTCTCATATTATTCAAATCCTTCTTAATAGTGCGTTCAGAGATGGAATCTTTCTCACCGCTCAATTCCTCTAAGGCATCAGCACATTTTTCAGCCAATTCTTTCCAAGTCCATTTTTCATCTACTCTTCTCAAACACTTATCAATAATTCTGTACCTGATTAAAGCATTTTTTGTCTTCCCCATAATGCATACTATTAAATAATATACACAAGTTATGAAATACATCTTAAAGAATTTATCAAATCCAGATACGAATACATATATACGTCAAGTCATTTTATTTTGGTACTTTTGTCTTGTAAAAGTATAATTAACAAGTCTTTCCAATAATTTTATGAATTTTGAACAATTAGGATTACACGAATCAATAATAGAAGCTATTTCATACATGGGCTTCAAAACACCTACCCCAATTCAAGAGCAAGCGATACCCTTAATTTTAGATGGAAAAGATGTGATTGCCTGCGCTCAGACAGGAACCGGGAAAACTGCTGCCTTCTTGATTCCTGTATTGGATCAAATATCAGGGAATTTAAATGAAGGTGCTTTAATTATTGTTCCTACGCGCGAACTTGCAATTCAAATTGATCAGCAAATTCAAGCATTAGCTTACTTTTTAGGTGTTAATTCACTAGCTATCTATGGTGGAGGTGATGGCAAAGACTGGGACACGCAGAAAAAATCCTTAAAAGAAGGTATTAATATAGTTATTGCCACCCCCGGAAAATTACTTGCCCACTTAAATATGGGATATGTAAATTTTACTAATACAAGGCATCTAATCCTAGATGAAGCAGACAGAATGCTGGATATGGGCTTCAGAGACGATATAACCAAGATCATATCCTATCTGCCTAAAGACAGACAAACCTTGCTATTTAGTGCAACAATGCCACCTAAAATTAGAGAACTGGCTGAAAAGGCAATGATTTCACCTGTTCAGATAAATCTAGCCCTATCGAAACCGGCTGAAGGAGTTTTACAGGCTGCTTATTTAGCGCACGATCATCAGAAAGCAAAACTATTGTGCCGACTTATAAAAGACAAACCTAATTATAAAAGTATCATCATCTTTAGCTCAACTAAACGAAATGTACTGACAATATGTAAAACCCTAAGGGATAATGGCATTCCGGCTGAGGGTATTTCTTCCGACTTGGAACAAAAAGATCGTGAGAAAACACTACAGCAATTTAAAGCCAAAGAAATAAGAATATTGGTAGGAACGGATGTGATCAGTAGAGGTATTGATATAAAGGATATTAATCTCGTGGTAAATTATGATGTCCCCGGTAATGCCGAAGACTATGTGCATAGAGTCGGTCGAACAGCGCGGGCTGAAACTACCGGAGTAGCACTCACGCTAATCAACGAGAAGGATATGATGAATTTCGCCGATATTGAAAAACTGATAGATACTCAAATTCTAAAAATTCCAATGCCTGAAGAATTAGGTGAAGGTCCAAAGTGGAATCCGAAGCCTTTCAGAGGATCAGGTGGAAGGAAATACTTTAAGAAGAAGTAAAATCTAGTAAATCTGATAATTAAGTTAATTTCTTCAATACTTTTGGTTAAATAGTGTTAAATTGTTCTATTTACACTATTATTTTAATAAATTTATATTTTATTAACAACTTGCTCAATGAGCATGTCGTATTAGAATTATTCACATTAAAAAAATATATTATGAAGCTGAAAACAACCCTTTCATTATTAATCTTATTGTTTGGAGCAAGTACTTTTTTTGCTCAGGATATAATTCATTTTAAAGATGGTAAAAAAGTAGAAGCTAAAGTAGGTAAAGTTACCTCTGAAACTATCGAATATACTTTTTACGATAGACCAGACGGTCCAAGTTTCGAAGTCAATGCAAGAGAAATTGAAAAAATTAGATTTGCAAATGGCTCGACATATGATATGAATGACGCTCCGGTAAACGATGAAATATTCTATGTGGATAATAAAAGAAACGTTGTTAAACTTCACTTTTTTCAGATGTTAACCAAAACAACTGAAATAGGATATGAACATGTAATAAGACCGGGCTTTAGTTGGGAAGGAAGTTTTGGTGTGACAGGATTAGGAATAGATATGAACAACAATTTCAATAATAGGACAGCAGTTTTTGTGAGAATAGCACCTAAATTTATTAAAGTACCAAAATCTCGAAGAGCAATAAATAGGAATAATCATATTTTGCAAGGTATATATTTCAAACCTGAGTTGATGATTGGTTCTCATTCTGAAAAGTATTATTCATATTCATACGATCCAATAACTCAAATCAATTCAAGTAAAATTATTGACCATAAAACTATGATGGGGTCCTTGAATATGATCGGCGGAATGCAATGGATTTTAGGAAATGCATTTAGCATCGACGTATTTGTTGGACTAGGAATTGGCGTATTTAAGGCACCAAATGTTGGGAACAATTCAGGTGACTTCTATTATGATAACTATTTCCCTTTAGTTAATGGGTTAACAACTATCAGCCCGGCAGGGTTTTCCTCTACCGTTGGACTAAAAATTGGATATCTATTCTAAATAGAATTAGATATAAATATTTTGAAAAAGGAGGACAAATTATTGTGTCCTCCTTTTTTAATTATTCCGGTTTTAAAATTTCTGTCTTCTGACCAAAATGCTGCGCAAATTTCTGCATATCATTGGCCAATTCGGCATTCTGTGTAGATTTATAGTAAATATCCGCCATCGCTCTTAAGGATTGAAAAATAAATCTGTCCATTTCAACCACTTGCATTTCACTTGTCCAAATATCAAACCGCAGTGTTTCTAAGGTTTCTTTATCAAAAAAACCAAGTAACATAGCCTTAGATTCTACAATTTTTTCTCCTCCAGGCATTTCCGAAGCTTTCCATTGTATTTTCTCCGGAACTTTATTCTCATTTAAATCAATAAATATTTCTACTGTAGATTGTTTCTTGCTCATTTATGACTTTTTTAAATATAAAATGCGAAAATAATAAATTAATATCATTTCCATCCATTGTAGCTATTCCGCTGCTCCATCAAAATTTACTAATTCTGCGCAAATCTTCCTCCTTATCCGCCAGTTCGTTCAACTGTTTTGAGTTATAAGTATATACGCCACTTTGTAATAATTGAGCAGCGTTGACCATCGCTTTTGCTACCACAGCAGCTTCTATGGGTTTGTATTTCGTTAGAGCGCCGAAAGTCAATACATCTATAACTTTACCAATTTTACCCGCAACTTCCTCCCCTGCTCTATTTTCATTTCTCTCGCCAAGAAGAAGAGATGGCTGAAAAATATGTATTGACCAAAAGCTCAATTTTTTAACTTTGTCCTCCACTTTTCCCTTGACTTTTGTATAGAAAAATAATGATTGCGCATTTGCTCCAACAGCGGAAACTAACATACATTGGCTGACATTATTTCTTTCTGCTATGTTTAAAATGGATAAAACATATTCGTAATCCACTTTTAAAAATGCCTCCTTAGATCCCGCTTTGGCCATTGTTGTTCCCAGAGCTACAAAAATATCATCGCCTTTTACCAAATGATGCCAATCCTGTGGTTTATCAAAATCAATTAAATGATTGGTGATTTTTTGATGACTCGTTTTAAAGACGCTTCTGGTAAATACTATAATGTTTGAATAAGCTTGATCAGCAATAAGATGATCCACGATATGACCACCTACTAACCCTGTTCCTCCAAAGACCAAAGCTGTCTTATTTGAATGAGATATTTTCATATTATCTGTCTTTTGAATGGATAGGTTTTACAATATATCCACTATTCTTTAAGCCTCGAAGAACACCATATTTACCGGAAAGATGCCCGGCCCCGATGCAAGCCAGATAGGGTCGCTCATTTCCGAACTCTGCCAATTGCTCTACAAAATTGGCATTCCTATCATAAAGCAGAATTGATTTAAATTTACCAATTCCTTTTTTTGACATCTTATATAGTTTCTGAATGTCTTCTTTTATATAAGCGCTTTCCATTGCTTTAAGTTTATTAGTAGAATTGGAAATATTCTTAAGAAAGTGAAGTAATTGGTCAATTTCAGTATTGATATCCAGCTTTTCAAATAATTGTAAATTATTATCAATAGTTTCCAAACCTAATATTCGATGTCCTTCAGAGACAGCTTTCTTATGCAGAGATTCATCCATTGAAACTAAATCATTTCCAAATAATTTCTCTTGTAATAGTGTATTAATAAATAAGGGACGTAAGTGTGAAACAGTATCTAAATTAATCTCAAAATATTTTTTGACCTTGTCTTTTAATTTAACATACTTTTTAGGACTAATAAAATCCTTTAAGTTCCCTTTGTTAGGAAATAAGCTCATTTCAGCAATAGCATTATTTCCCTCTGACATATTATATTCAAATATCACATCACTTACTTTTTCGAAATATGAATCTAAAAAATATAGCTTGCTATATACTTCGGGCTTACAGCGATGCATCGTTCCCAATATATAGGAATTGACACCTGTTGTAGGATTCTTAATGGACCAGAAAAGACTCATTTTCATGTTATCAATTTTTGCGGGCTAATATAAAATCAGAAAGCCGCAGAAAAATTCCTGCGGCCTCAAATATTATCAACTTTGTTGTTCCTATTCGTAATCGTAAGGTAGGATTTTTGAATCCTTAATGGTGGAAAGTGTCATTAAAGTCTTTAACCTTTCAATTTCTTCAATTTGAGACAAAGTCTTAAATAGAAGGTTTTCATATGAAGGGATATCCTTGCAAACTATTTTCATGATAAAATCAGCTTCACCGGTGATGATGTAACATTCAACGATTTCATCAATTTCCTGGATTTTCGCAACGAATCTATCCAAAGCATTTTGCATTTGCCAAGCTAGTGAAACCAGAACGAAAGTTTTTACATTTAGTCCAATAGTTTGACCATTCACATGTGCGTGATAACTTTGAATAATATTACTTTGCTCCAATTTCTTAACTCTTTCAAGAGTTGGTGCAGGAGACAAACCAATATTTTTGGATAGGTCCAAATTCGTTATCTTGCTGTTTTCCTGTAAGATCTTAAGTATCTTAAGATCAATCTTGTCTAACTTTTCTGACATATTTACTAAATTTTATTTTCTAATCAAACCTCAAAGAAAATAAAATACTTTGGAATTATAAAACAACTTAGCGTTAATTTTATAAAAATTATTTATTTCCAATTAATAAAAGATTCGAAACCATAAATGTTAAGGGAAAATTCCTAATGTAGCATAATCACTTGCTATCTTATTCAAAGCCATTAAAAATGCAGCTGTTCTCAAATCTTTAATTTCCTTTTTCCTCTTATACACTTCAAGAATTTGATCCAGCGATGTTATCATTGTTTCCTCCAATCCCGATCTAACTAAATCTATTTCATCAGCACCTCTTGTTAGCAGTTCTCTTTCTCTGGTATCAATAACCTTTCCCGTAAGTTTTTCAACAGTCTGAACAAAATTAGTGTAGGTATTTTGGTTAAATCTTTTTTCCATTCTACCGAATCTCATGTGAGAAAGGTTTTTCAACCACTCAAAGTAAGAAACTGTCACACCACCGGCGTTGATATACATATCCGGAATGATTACGACTCCCTTCGCCAATAAAATTTCCTCCGCATCAGCAGAAACAGGACCATTGGCACCTTCGGCAATAATTTTTGCCTGGATTCTATGCGCATTTTCCCCTGTAATTTGATTTTCTAAAGCTGCCGGGATTAAAATATCACAAGGCAACTCAAGGCCTGCCCCCCTACTTTCCAAATTTTTCGCTCCTTCGAAATTCAAGATTGATCCTGTTATTTTTCTATGAGCAATTAATTTATGAATATCAATACCTTTAGGATTGTACACTGCACCTTCGTACTCCGTTACACCAACAATAATTGCTCCTCCCTCGTCCTGGCTAATCTTTCCTGCAAAACTTCCAACATTTCCCAATCCTTGAAGAACCACAGTCTTACCCTCGATCCCTGTTTCCATTTTTAAAGATTTCATCAAATCTTTTCTTGAACAGTATTCTTTAATACCATAGAAAACACCTCGACCGGTAGCTTCTTCTCTACCCCTTACTCCACCTTGATTTACAGGCTTACCGGTTACACAAGCTGCTGAATCAATATCTCCATTTCTCAGCGTACTATAAGTATCCACTATCCAAGCCATTTCCCTTGCACCTGTTCCATAATCAGGAGCAGGAACATCGATGCCGGGGCCTATGAAGTTTTTCCTCAAAAGTTCAGTCGTATATCTTCTTGTGATTTTTTCTAACTGTTTAACTGAATAGTTTTTAGGATTTATCGCTACCCCACCCTTTGCTCCTCCGAATGGAACGTCTACGATGGCACACTTAAATGTCATCAGAGCTGCCAAAGCAATAACTTCATCTTGATCAACATGCTCACTATAACGAATACCACCCTTGGTAGGTAATCTGTGATGAGAATGCTGAGCGCGGTAGGCTTCGATTACTTGATATTCATTCCCGATCTTAACAGGGAATTTCATTCGGTAAACTGAATTACATGTTTTAATTTGGGCTAATAAACCTTTTGGTAAGCCGGAGATATCCGCAGCTTTATCAAAATTTCTTTGAACGCTTTCAATAAATGAAGGTGCTTTGTTACTCATTTTTATTATTTTTTTCCAATTTTGAAATTCTTTTATCAATAATAAATAAATACAGGGCCAAACCTATAAATATAATTACCAATACTGCTACTACAACATATATCTTTCCTACTGATCTCATAAAATCAGCATTCTCAACTAAGAACACAAAATTAAGTGAGGAAGGTAAAAAAGTTTCGATCGCGTTAAACATTAAAATAATTTTTTATTCGCGCGGTAAACATCGCTATATTTTAAATACAAACAAAATATTTTAGCATCATTTTTGACAAAACACATCCTTAATTTTGTGGCTATTCTGCATTTTTCCACTCTATGCTTAAAAGCCGCCAAATTATATTTGATATCCACATAAAAACTAATATCCATCCCAAAATTGAAGGGTAAAAAACCAACCGCATAACATTGTCTAAATCCTCACCCCCAAAGCCCGGATTGCCACCACTTCCCGGATGCAAACTAGCCTGCATTCGCGGTATGACAAATAATAAAGGGATCATACAGAAAAAAGCAAAGATATTAAATACCGCTCCAATTCTGGCTCTCTTGTCAATATCTGTATAGGAATTCCTCAGTACAAAATATGCGCAATAAATCAGTAAGGCGACAGCCGACATATTCTGTTTGACATCCCCACTCCATGGTTCTCCCCAAGTGTAATTTGCCCAGACTGCTCCGGTGCTCAATCCGAGAATCCCTAAAACTATCCCGGAAATTGTATAGCCTACAGCTTTAAAGTCATACAATTTATTGTTACTCACCAAAAATCTTATACTATTAACCATAGCAATAATTAGTATGACAATCATCGCAAACCACATAGCCACATGGAAATACAGATTCCTGATAGTTTCAAGTAATAAGTTTCTAAATGGAATCCCTAAACTCTCTTTTTGATAAAAATTATCCGAAGAAATTTCTTGCCAAGAATTCACTCCTATCACTGAGTTGGATTCTTGAAAGAAAACAGCAGAAGGTAAAATCAGACTACCATTTATAGGGTCAGAAACTACTAGTGTCAGATCTTTGGCAGAGATGCCTTTGGGAAGTGTGTTTGGCATTTGAAACCTCAGCACCAAATCTCTTTCATCCGCAACTTTAATATCTGTTGCTGCCAAAAAATAATCCGAGCTTGTCTTGAGCCATGCTTTTAAATTTTCTGCATTCGTATAACTGGTATTGTAGGTCAAAATATTCAATTCCAACTCTTGACCGCCCTCCGCTTGACTTTTATCAATTTGTATTATTCCGGGGTTTAATGGCATCAATAGTCCTGCTATAATGCTATATACAACCAAAACAACTCCTAAAATCTTCCACCAACTTTTTTTCAAATTCATGTTATAAAGTATAAATATTTCTAATCTTTCCAGGCAGCCGGAAACAATAATATGACTAATGAAACTAACAACAAATCAATAGCTAACAAAATCATTAAATCCTGGCTCACAGAACTGTCTTGTATCAAAAGTAATGCATTGGCCGAAACTTTCAACAACAATAGCAAAGTAGGTACAACTAATGGAATCACTAAAATAGACATTAAAGAAGTATTACTTCGAGCTTTCGCAACTAAACCCGCTATAAATGTCAATGCTAGAGACAAGCCTAGGCCTGCTAATAAAATCGCAATGATAAACAATCCAAAATCCCTAACAGGATTGCCGGCTATAAAAATCAAAGCCCCAAATGAGGCTAGATATAAACTCACCAGCAAAATAAAATTATAAATGACCTTAGACAAAAATAATTCGAAAGGCGAAACCAATTGGTAATAGTACAACGATGCATCACTGCTTTCCGACTGGAAACTCTTGGAAATGGCATTTATGGAAACAAAAAGAACCAACATCCAGTAGACCGCATTCCAAACCTGAGCCTGCATATCAGCAAAGGAAGACTTAAAAATATAGGCCGTTCCAAAAACATAAAGTATGATCCCGGAAATGCTAAAAGCATTTCGAAACTCTAACTTAAATTCTTTAACTATCAATTGATATATTCGAGACAATATCACCACATTTTATATAATACAAAGATACGAACTTAGCTGAATAGCACAATTTTTAATTATTATTTGACTAAAATTTGATTCTATACAATTTTAATTATATATTAGATTAAAATTTAATATATTGTGTATTCATTAAAATAGAAATATGAAAATTTTCATATCTTTCTTACTGACCTTTCTCCTACTTTCTGCTTCATCGAATGCTCAATCCGACAATGATGATTATCTTGAAGCTAGTCCGGAGCCGGGAGATGCTTTAAGTCATTTTCTTTCAAGATACAATGTTAATAATGATGGATGCAATCGCAGTAGATTTTACGAATTAAATAATTTAGACCAAGCCAGCACTTTAATCCTAGGTCAAAAATATAAATTGCCTATACTAGTCTACAAATACAATAGTAAAAACATCCGTTCCACAATTGATGATTCCTCCTACGAAAAAGCACTTAGAATTCAACACTACAATGAAAATATGTCCGCTAATAAAATCAAAACGGCATGCTTTCGAGAAGACAAAGAACTGTGGGTTCCCTATAACGAGATTTATTGCGTAGCTATACCGCCACTTGAAAACGAGGGTGGTTCTGCATCAAAAGACTACATAATCGAGCCACTTTTCGGGAAAAAATACGAAAAAGTGATTATCACCGACAGAAGCTTAGACAAAAAGGTGTATTATATTGTTTCCGGGCATGGCGGGCCGGATCCCGGAGCTGTCTCGGCAGCAGGAAATCACATGCTTTGTGAGGATGAATATGCCTATGATACAGGTTTGAGACTAGCACGAAATTTGATGAGTCACGGGGCAATAGTATATATGATTGTTCAAGACCAAAATGATGGTATTAGGGACGATAGATTGTTGGATTGTGATACAGATGAAAGAGATATCAATGGAGTCGTAATCCCTTTAGGGCATTTGTCAAGGCTACAACAAAGAGTAAGTTCCATCAATGAACTCTATTTAATACATAAAAAGGATGCCATTGAACAACTGGCAATAATGATCCATGTGGATAGTAGAAGTCAAAATCTTAGACAAGATATATTTTTTTACTACGATCCAAACAGTAGCATGGGAAAGGAGCATGCCAGTAAAATGCATTATAAACTGAAGGAGAAATATTCTATTTATAGGTCTAACGGATCTTATTCGGGAACACTAAGCTCTCGCAATTTATATGTTTTAAGAAAAACATACCCTCCAGCAGTTTTCATAGAATTGGCAAATATTCAAAATGTAGAGGATAGAAAAAGATTTTTGCCCGCCTACAATCGACAAAATATGGCTGATTGGCTAGCAGAAAGTATTTTAGATGGCAAGGAAATTTAGGAATTACAAATCCGACATCATCAAATTGCAACCTCTTATATCAGCATTGTCAAATCTTCCTGTCACTGTAAATTGGTCTTCGCTGAATTTCTTACCCAAATCGCTTGTGCCCAGAAAAGAACAGGTATCAATATTTGCCAGATCAATGACATTGATTAAGCCCTCTTTGCCATTCTTAACCGGTGTTAAGGGGTCAGTGGAATCTGTAATTATAATTTTCATTGATTTGGAGCAATCAAAAACTCCATTTCCTTTAGAATAAGACTGAGAGAGTAATTCCGTCATACCATACTCAGAATACACATTATCAATATTTAAACCGGTTTTAAGAGTTGCGTGCATTTCACTGCGAGTAATTTCCTTTCGCCTCCCCTTCATACCACCGGTTTCCATTACAATAACTCCGCCCCAATCTAAACTCTGATTCTCCACGAGGTCAAGTAATGCAAAACTGACGCCAATAACAACCGGAATCTTCTGTCCTCGTTCCAAACAATCATGGACATTTGATATCAAATCAGCAAAATTGTTAAGATAAAAACCCCCTTGAGCCTTATGAATAAAATAATCCACCATATGGACCAGACTGGAATCCTGTCTTTCAAGATAAGATGGCAGCAAGCCAAAAAAATGATAATCTGAAATATCTCCACCGAAATTGTCATTCCATATTTGCATTGAAATCCATTCGTACCATTCTAAATCATGTACATAATGTTGAGACTTGTTAGCAGTCCCTTGAGTAGTGCCACTTGATCGGAATATTTTCTCCTCTCGCCAGTCTGTCGTTTTGATAATATTGGACTTAAACAATTCAATTGGGAGAAAAGGAATTTCATTTATAGAACTAATAGTTTCAGGTGTCCGCTGTAGTATTCTACAAAATTGATTATAAATGTGATTATATGTAAATTGATATTCAAATATCTCCAGAATTAATTCGTTATAGTTTGGACTGTCGGCTTCGAACAATTTTTGTACTTTGTCCAACAAATGAACTCTGAAATTCGTATTATTCATATATTTCTCTTGATTTCATCTTAGAAATTCCGACATTGCATTATAAAACAAAGGTAACATGTTAAGGTTGATTTATTTTCTTACGGTCATTTTTATATTATCATATTACTCTTGTACTCAAACACCTGATTTCCCTGTTGAGCCGGTAATCTCTGATTTTAGAGTGAGCAAAAATGTGCTTCTACAAGGATTAGGAGATCAGGATTCAATACAATTTATAATTGATTTCACAGATGGAGATGGTGATTTAGGAAGTAATGATAGTTTAAATATTTTCATTATAGACAATAGAAATGGCTCGACTTTCGAACAGTTTCAAATTCCATTTATACCGGAAGCCGGTGCCAATAATGGTATTCAGGGAACAATTACTGCTTTCGCAAATACAACTTGTTGCGTTTTTCCAAACATGCAAGCGCCCTGCACCCCTTCCACTGAATTCCCGACTAACGAATTAACTTTTACGATTTATATTAAGGATAGAGCAGGTAATGAAAGCAACCATCTTGAATCCCCTCCCATTACCCTGCTTTGTCAGTAAAAAATCATTGCAACCAATCTACAGCTTGAGCTTTTAAATAACTTTGTGTTATTTCCTCAGCTGAATTGCTTTCAGGCTCATACCCATAAATCCAATTGGCTTGTGGAGGTAGACTCATTAAAATAGATTCAGTCCGCCCGTCCGTTTCAAGTCCAAATTTAGTACCTCGGTCCCACACAAGATTAAACTCGGCATATCTGCCTCTACGCAATTTCATCCACTCGAGATGAGCTTCAGTGTATTCATAATCTTTAAATTTTTCCACTTGTTCAGTATAAGCCGGCACGAAAGTCCTGCCCACAGCTAATGAAAAATCCAAAAGCACAGACTTTAAGTGGCCTGCTTTTCCATTCAATCTATCGTAAAATATGCCTCCTACACCTCGTGATTCCTTTCTATGTTTAATGTTGAAATATTCATCCGCCCACTTTTTATAATTTGGATAAAAATTGGCATCAAAACCATCACATGTGTCTTTAAGTTTTTGATGAAATGCTTTTGCCATCTCCGGGAAAATATAATGTGGTGTCAAATCAATTCCTCCACCAAACCACCAGTCATTATTAGATTCAAAATATCGAATATTCATATGTATGATCGGAACAAAGGGATTGTGCGGATGCAATACTATTGAAACCCCTGTGGCGAAAAACTCTCCGCCGCTCATCTCCAGTTTTTCTGCCACATTTCCGGGCATCAATCCATGTACAGCAGAAAAATTAACGCCACCTTTTTCAATAATACTTCCACTAATAACCCGGGTAAATCCTCCCCCACCACCTTGTCTTTCCCAAGGATCCTCAAGAAACTTTCCCGTACCATCCAAGGCCTCAAGTCCTTCGCATATTTCTATTTGCAAGCGTCTAAAATCATCGGCAATTTGTTCTTTCATGATTTATTTCTTTGAGTTTAATACAATTGGGTCGTAATTTTTTCCCAATCCATTCTGATAGCGGTAGACTTTTACCTATATTTCTACAATTTTAATGAATCTTTATTATATTAATTAACAAGAATAAAATATTGACACGAAAATGATTTTTAAAGACTCTGAATTAATCATACAAGACAACAAGATATATCATTTGAACTTGTCACCTGATCAATTAACACACAATGTAATTACTGTGGGCGATCCTAATCGTGTTCAAAAGGTTTCCAATATGTTTGATGAGATCACTTTTATTTCCGAAAAACGAGAATTCATAGTGCATGGTGGAATATACAAAAGCAAAGATATTTCTGTAATTTCCACAGGTATAGGCACTGATAATATTGACATTGTAATTAATGAGTTTGATGCTCTTGCCAATATCGATTTCACCACCAGAATGCGCAAAAATGAACACACTAGCTTAAATTTTATAAGAATAGGAACTTCCGGCGCTATCCATCCTTCTATTTGCCTTGGTGACTTTCTCGTTTCAGTAGCCGCTACGGGATTGGAATCACTTATGCAATTCTATAGTCACCAGCCTTCAGATTTAGAAAGTAAATTAAATGAAGTAGCTTCCGGCATTTTTGAAAATAAAATAATGCCTTTAAGTTTTCAAGGATCAGAATCCTTGATCAATTCTGTGCCAAGTAAGTTCAAAAAAGGCTATACACTAACCTGCCCGGGTTTTTATGGCCCTCAGGAAAGAAATTTACTAGCCAAGCCGAGGTTCAAAGGTTTTATTGAAAAGTTTTCAGCTTGGCATGAGGAGAATTATCTCCATTTTACCAACATGGAAATGGAAACCTCAGGAATATACGGTATGTCCAGCATTCTGGGACATAAAGCAATTTCTTTCAATGCTATCCTTGCGGAAAGGCACAGCGGCAAATTCCATCCCAATCCTATGGACTTAGAAGAAGAAATAATTCAAACAGTGTTAGACTGGATCTCTGAAACATTAATTTAACTCTTCAAAAACATTTACTTTCATCTACCCTTAACCGATAACCAAAATCCGGTTGTCGATGCATAAATATTCTTCAAGTACATGCTTTCGCAAACCGATGCCGGTAAATAATAACTGCCTTCGAAACTAGCAATCATCCTATTCCTTATTACTTTAGATTGCCCCCTTCCTAAATTAAAATAACTTATAATTTTATTATCTCGAATGTCTGTGTAATTAACATTAGGATTTCCTGATTGATCATAGTTGACCCTTTCATTCACAATTTCCCAGCCATCCGGAACAGTTATAGTAAGCGCCAATTCATTTAAATCATATAAAAAGTTACTGCGATTAGATATTGTGGAAACTGTATAAAATTCTTGCCCCGAAACTAAATCTCCGGGACTGATCCTTTTATTATTTAAATCATAAAAGAATACACTTAAATCGAGAAGTGAAGACTTCCTATCTGTCACCTCTATTGGTTCTCCTATTTCAGGTTTTCCAGATTTTACATGATCAATAAAGATGCTCTGTTTAGAAGTATTATTTATAACCATCGATTTGTTATCATATTCAGTCATTGGCAGCTCTAAAACAAAAGATCTATTTGTCAGATTTATCGTGGACTTAGTACCTTTATCAACTTGATAGGAAAATTCTATTTTTTCTCTCTCATTTTGTTTAGTCCCAAAAGCTTCGAATGCCATCATGATTTGTGCTTTATCTTGGGTACTAGTCCAAGTTCCTTGTTGTAATAATAAATTGATTTCAAATACTATCTCTTCAGCTTCTTTCATTTTATCAGCTAAAGAATAAGCTCTCATAATTAAGGCCATGTCACGTAATGTTGAACCATAGGTATAACCGTAAGTCTGATTGTATCTGTTCTTATCAAATTTATCCATATTCTCTAATAATTTTGCTCCCACTGTTTTATTCCCTGATATTGAATATGCCATGGATAAAAGAGCTCTTGCTTCAAGGGTTAAACTTGGACTTTCCCTCAATTTATTCATAGATGGTAGCTCAGGTTTGCCGGCTAAGGCCAGTGTATATAATCTGTAGGCCTGTACCATTTCATTTTGGGCATTATGAAAATCATTTGGTGATATATTTCTAACCCAACTTCTTGCTAATCTAGTTTGCGATCTTGTCCAATGATCTAACAAGTTGGTTGGAACCCTATAACCATTCTTCTCAGCAGTGATTAGAAATTCCCCTGCGTATGAACTTGACCAAACGTCAATATCCCTATAGGATGGCCAATATGCGAACCCGCCTTGATTAGTAGCATAATTTCGCATTTTATCTATAACGATGTTGATATTCCTTGTCACATCAGCTGCTTGACGTGAATCCAATTCGAAAAATGAAAAAAGTGCCAACTGACCGAAACCGTTCGAGGTGATTTGCTCTAAGCAACCATGAGGGTATTGTATGAGATATTCCGCCCAAGATTTAATCCCGAAAGGAACCAAACTACTAACTTCGATTGTATTACTAGAATTGCTCAAGTCAGTTCCAATGGATTCGAGTGGTAATGTAATAGTCTCTCCGGCTTTGACGACCATTCGTGACCATTTGTGCGTTATAGGGTTCGGATTTTTAATTTGGAGGTTAATTTCTTCAAAAGCTGAAAAATTACCAGATCGAGCTGTTACTTTAATTTTAGCGTTTCCTTCAATATTCTTGGTTTGCGCATCAAAATAAATAGTTTCCACTCCCTTAGCTTTTGCACGGAAAGTTTGTGACTTACCCTTCGGGAAATTAAGACTGCCTTTTTCATCTTCGACAACAACAGTTACTTCTTTACTATTATTTCCATCGGTAAAGATGGTAACGGGAATTTTAAAGACAGATTTAGGTGATAATTGTCGTGGCAAGGTAGATAAAACCATTAATTCACTGGAAACAGTAACATTTTCAAATGTACTGCCAAAGGCATGGTGGTCAGAAGCTACCACCATAATTCTTAGGTTCCCGACATAGTTTGGCATTAAAATGTTATGAGTAGCCGTTTTACCTCCATTTAAATAAAAAGGTCCAAGGAATTTCACCACAGGTGGAAATCGCGACATCTCAATATCTTCTGCATTCACTTCAGCTTTGCCATCACCTCCTATACCAAAAATTCTTGAAATTCTTGCACCATAGGCACCCAAAACGTCGTCGTACATATCCCAAGTGGTGGTTGCCAATGCTTCTTTAGCATTAAAATAACGGTGTGGATCAGGGGTTGAAAAATTTGTTAAACTTAATAAACCTTCATCAACAATAGCTATCGTATAAGCCATGTTCTTTCTTTCCTTTTCTGAAACCTTAACCACAAACTTATCTCCCGGCTCAACCTTTTTGATTGTTTCAATCTTTGGATGTAGTTGCCTGGATGGATCAACAACCTTTTTTGAAATTACCCCATACATTCTAATGGGATTATCATTTTCCAAAGTATTATGGGGTTGGTAATGGTAAATATTTATATAAATATTGGGGGACATTTCAGCTGTGGCATGAAATTTAAGAGTATTATCTCCCCTTTTGGCTTTATGCCAAAATCTTTCAACTATTCCGGCACTGTTTTCTACTGTAACCAAAAAATTACCGGTATTATCCGCAGGGACTGTAAATGAAATTTCATCACCTATATTGGTCTCTTTTGCGTCATCCGGCATTTCAATTATTGTCGACCCCCCTCCTTCGGAACCATTCCGACCTCCGTATCCGGCATAGACTTCCATAAATGCTGTATTATCCCACAATTCACCTTCTACAAATATCGCATAAGTCCCATTGTCGTAAGGACTGAATTCCAATCGTGCTTTACCATTTTTATCCGTGGTCACCTTCTGGTTTAGTAAAAGATTGTAACCGCGAGCTGAAATATAATTATTGAGAGACTGTTCACTGTGATTGGTCCACCAATAATATTTCTCTTTATAAAAAATCTTAATTTCCAACTCTTTATTAGGTACAGGATTAGCCTTTTTATCCAGGCAAACAAAATCAATAGGGTTTACCTCATTTTTTGTTAATCTTGACCCATAATAGGAATTATTTCCCGCCTTAATTCCAATATAATTATCATAAGCATAATATTTTGAAGAACGATTGAAATTTGAAAAATTTCCGCCATCTTCAAAAACCTTAATATTGTATTTTGTCACTATAACAGGAGGCGCGGATGGAAGTTTTCCCATATCTAACTCAAATTGCATCCTGCCTTCATCATCCAATTTGCGTTCGACAAGAAGTTCTGCACCCTCTCTCATTCGATGAGTCCAACTTGCAAAATTGTAATCTTTGTGACGCTCAGAAAAGAAATTTGCGGATGAGTAATTTTTCTCTACCCTAACTAAATTCCCGGATGCAGGTGCTCCTGTCAACCATTTAGCTTTCGCTTTTAGCAAAAGATTATCCCCTCTGTAAAGCACATCGGGAATTTCTAAATCAAGAGCAAATCTATTTGGCTTTATCGTTTCAACTGCCACTGTCCTTCTGAATTCGGAACCTCCAATTTTGGCACTCAATTGCCAGTTTCCTGTCAATGCATCTGCCGGAAGTAAAAATGGAAAGGAAAACATATTTGCCTTTTGTTTGAAATACGTTTTCTTTAAAAATTGTCGACCTAATGGATCTGTCAGAGCCACATCAACTGTGATGTTTTCTGCAAGATCCACACCACTACTTTCAACAATCAAATTCATGAAAACAGAATCCCCCGGCCGCCAGATGTCTCTTTCAGCAAAAAAATATCCTTTTAAGCCTTCCACCGGAGTAATTCCAGTAATATCAAAATTGGTCATTGACAATCCTTCTCCGTCAAAAATTCGCATGTAGGAATTATCTTTACCAAGAGAAGCTGTCAGAAATCTCACTTCCCTTTTGGAATTTAATTCAACTTCGCCATTTATATTTGTTTTACCTGAAGCAACGAGTTGCTGTTGAAAATCATATAAGTTCACATTAACCCCTTCCTTTGGCTCGGCAGTGAGCAAATCCGTCGTAAAAATATTAAATCTACCATTATCCATTTTTTTCACCATCACTCCTAAATTGCTGGCAAAAACATTCCGTTTAACAAATCTTGAATTATTATAAAATGAAGACCTGCATGGATCATCTCTGCCTTCCCAATAGCCATCTTCATAACCTGAAAACCCGTAATAATTATCATCGTAAATGCTCTGGAAATCTTCATCGCCCTGCTTCAAAACTAGATCCGGAACATCCAATAATTTAGAATCGGCACAATCGAGATTCTTTACATATTGAGGTCGGAATCCAAGACGAATTTGGTAAATAGCCTTGGGCTCCATTTCGATGAAGTTCGCTAAATCAAGTGCATATGATTCCCAGTTATTAAGAAGTGGTATTTGACCACTTACCTTCTCGAGATCAATTTTATTTTGATATACAATTCTTCCGACTTCATTAATTCGATATTCACTTTCAGCGCTTTGCAGATATTGGAGGATGTTATTTGGAAATATTTTAACTATCTCAATATCTACAGCAGTTAAATTAATAGTTTTGAAAGGAAATATAATTCCATTATTAAACGGAACAATGCTGCCTCTTCCTATCAATTGAATTGCCGGTTCAAAATCATGAAAATAGATATTTAAAATTTTATCATTGCCCAAATCCTCCATCGCAGAGCTCCTGAGTTTACCACTGAGTTTTAAAACTCTGTCTCCATGAATAGATTTGTTAAAAAATACTTGCACCACATTACCATTTCGCAAAAAAGTCAATCCTGTATCATCTCCGGTCAATTCAATCAAACCTTCAAGTTTCTGATAACTATCCAACATTTTGTTAAAAATCAGTTTTACATAAGTTCTACCATCATTTTCTATTCGATAATCAAATAGTTCGAAACCTACTGATCCCGGCATAAAGAATTCGCGCTCCAAATCCCTATCATTTGCCCTCCAACTTATTGTAATTCTCTCACCATCAGTGGTAGGAATATACTCCTCAATGCTTATGGTAAAATTCTGCTTCCCCTGATGGCTGAGTGTAAATTTAATCTCTTGCGAATCTTCAGAGTTTAACTTAAAAATATCGTTGATCTCCTCCTGATCTATCACATCAGAACTACTTACATTAAATTGGATCTTAAATTTTACATAATCCGGTGGTATTAAATTTATATCAGGCTCCCCAATATAAAATTGAATCACACGTGTCTGAAATACAAATTCCGCTGTTTTTATATTATCGTGAATTTCTTCATAAACTGCAGCCAGATCAATTATGGCTTTATATTCTATGCCGCTTTCTAAATAATGATTTGGTTTAAAAAGTAAAGTTTTATTATCCTGCCAAACACAAATGCCCTCTACATGTGGAGACAATTTAATTATAGCTTTCTCTATATCAATACCCACTAAAGAATCTGCTACCATTTGATCGTTAAAAGTAACAAAGATTGTCGACGCTTTGGAGACTACCCCATCAGTGTGGGAAGAAATATAATTGCCAAATTTATCGTCACCTTGTTTTACTGTTTTACCTCTAGAACAGGATATTTGACCAATAATAACAGCAATAAAAAGTAGATAAAGTAGGGATGTTTGAAGCGTTTTCATCAGCAGATAAGTTTACCTGCAAATTACATAATTAATATGAATGTAAGAACAAAAAGGTTCTAAATCATATTTAGAGTTTAAATAGAATAAAAATACATAAAATGAGTCCTATTGAAGTTTTCATTCCTGTTTTTCCACTGGGCATAGTGGTCTTTCCGGGTGAGAAAGTAAATCTTCATATTTTTGAACCAAGGTATAAACAGTTATTGAAAGAATGTCTTAGTGAAAGCAAACCATTTGGCATATGCACCTATTTAGACAATACTGTAATGGAGATTGGAACAATGGTTCAAATCACTAAAATCAATACACCATTGCCTAACGGTAATATTGATATACAGATCACAGGGTTGAAAAGATTTAAAATCAAAAATTATTATAATAATGCGGAGGGCAAATTATATCCCGCAGCCGATATAATCACATTAGAAGAGGATTCTTCTAACCATGAACAACACTCAGATTTACTCGAAACCAAAATCAAGGAATTACTCAGACTAAACTATCTTTATTTTGAAATCCCGAAAAAGAATGGCTCCATTTACTCTTTTGAAATCAGTCATATTATTGGTCTCAGCCTTATTGATAAATACGAATTATTGAAAGAAAAATCAGAGCCACAGCGAAAACTCAAAATTATTAAGAAGTTAGATGTTATCATCGAAACCCTAAGCAATATCGAAGCTGCCAGAGATAGGCTGCGCTACAACGGTACCTATAAAATCAAAGTCAACCCTGAGGAAAGTCCCGAAGACGATTTTTAAGTCATGTTTAAAACCCTAATCTTCAGATCCAAAGATAAATGTCTAGATTATATCATACCTACATAAAATCTTCCTCAGTTAAATTCATTACCCTCTTAACTTCCTCATAATCATTTACATCATCAATTTTCTCTAGCATATAACCTGGAATAACTACTACACGAAATACCTGATTAGAAGTGAATTCGGATCCCAATTCTGTTAGAGGAATATTGCCATCCATTAGAATTTCGAAGTCAAAACGAGTAAAATTATAATCATACTGTAATATCCCTTGGGGTAAAAATTGACTCAATGGCAAAGGTCTCCAAATAGGTTCATCTTCGAAAAAATTCCATAAAATATATACCATTAGCATATCGGAGTCAAAAAGAGGTGGGTCGAGCTCATAGAATGCAGAAAAGTTATTTCCCTCATTAAAATTAGCATTAACCTCAAATACTTCTGCCAGCAGACCATCTTCCCCATCTTGACCACGTGGACCTTGTGGACCTTGTGGACCCGGAGGGCCTGATGGACCTGAACAGCTATAAGCAGTGGATAATATTATCATAGTAAAAGTAAAAAGCAGATTTTTCATATTTTAAAATTTAGTGGATTTAGAAATACATAATGTAAATCTCCATAAAAGTTTAAACAACACATCTAACTGAAAATGTTTTTAACTTTACTTTAATAGGTAAAAATCAATTTTTAAGATGGTATTAACGCCTACAATGAAATTACCGGAGAGTGAATAGGAAATAGTTTGGATATGAAGAAAATGAAAGTGGAGAATAAAAAAAGGTCGTGATGAATTTTTCAAGTTTAGAACCCCAAAACTGTCAGGATTTATATACTCATGTAAATTCGGTAATTCCCTTGTCTTATATAAAGAACCTAAATAGGCTGAGACCCGCCCTAGCTTACACAAAATATATTTTAAATTTATAATGTTGAGTTAAAACGTCAATTTTATTCAACACGACCTAAATTTTTTTTATACTTAAATAATGGAATAAATATACATAATATTTTTCATTTATTCATAATTATGATTTTTATTAACAAATATTTCTATATTTTCAGTATATAAAATACATAAAATTTCTGAGATAACATATTACAAGTTTGAATAATCAAGAATTTATACACTAAATTGAACTTTTAATATACCTCAATACATTAATGGAGAATAGTAATACAGATCACCTAATTAATCAAAACACAAATGAAGAAATCTTATTTAATCATTGGAATTATAATTCTTGCAGTAGCATTCCTATTTATCTCCTTCAAGGGGGTTAATAATAATTTAGTTCAAAAAGAAGAGACCGTAAAAGCTTCTTGGTCTCAGGTAGAAAATGCTTACCAAAGAAGAGCTGATTTGATTCCCAACCTTGTCAGAACAGTTCAAGGAGCTGCTGATTTTGAAAAGAACACCTTAACTGATGTTATTGAAGCGAGAGCCAAAGCCACGAGTATAAATATTGATCCGACCAACTTAGATGCAGAAAGTATTGCAAATTTTCAAGCAGCTCAAGATGGCTTATCATCCGCTCTAAGCAGATTAATGGTATCAGTCGAAAGGTATCCTGAATTGAAAGCCAATCAGAATTTCTTAGAGCTTCAAAGTCAAATAGAGGGTACTGAAAACAGAATTAGTGTTGAGAGAAAGAAATTTAATGAAACTGTTTCTGAATTTAATACCTATGCCAGAAGTTTCCCTAATAATCTTTGGGCCGGAATGTTAGGGTATTCTCCAAAGGAATATTTCAAGTCCGCGGCCGGCTCTGAGCAATCTCCTGATGTAGAATTTAATTTTAATTAAGATGCTGCTCAATAAAAAACTTTTTTCTGAGAAAGAAGAGAAACTTATCGTCTCGAAAATTGCTGAGGTAGAAACGAAAACGTCAGGTGAGATAAGATTATATGTCGAAAAAGAATGCGACCAGCTCAATCCGCTAGAGCGAGCCCGGGAGCTCTTCCTGGAAGCCGAAATGCAAAAAACTGAGGCCCATACAGGAGTTCTTATTTACCTGGCATATAAATCCCATCATTTTGCTGTTTGGGGCGATGAGGGCATAACTAAATCACTGCCCCATCATTTTTGGGATGATACGGTTAAAGAGGCAATAGAATTATTTAAAAAAAATCAATATACCGAAGGGATAATTCATACGATTGAAAATATTGGTATTCACTTGAATCAAAAATTCCCCGCATCTCACAATGATACCAATCAACTCCCAGATGATATTATCTATGGTTAGAATGAAAAAACTTATTTGGCTTGCATACGCCCTCCTATTCATATGCATAGCTTTACCGCTTTCTGCACAAAGGGTTGATGATGTTTTTCCTGAAAAGCCTCAACCTGCTGTTTTTGTCCACGATTACAGTAATTGGTTACAGCCTGGGCAGAAATCTAAACTGGAACAAGATCTCCGGAACTATCACGATAGTACTTCTACACAGATAGTTCTTATGATAAGACCTGACTTCGGCGATTACGATTTAAGTTCTTATGCTTTCGAATTAGGAGAAAGATGGGGCGTGGGACAAAGTCAAACAGACAATGGGATAGTTATAGTCGTTAAAACAGAAGACCCAGGCAGGGGAATTTTTATAGCTACAGGCTATGGAATCGAAGAATTTCTAACTGATGCTCGTAGTAAGCGGATAATTGAAAATATTATTTTACCTGAATTCAGACAAGGCAGGTACTTTCAGGGTTTGGATGCCGGGCTTACCACTATACGTGAAGTACTTTCGGGACAATTCGAAGGCCTCCCTGAAAATAAAGAAAAAAGACCGGTAAATTGGATATTGATCCTTATCATTATTGTCATCATAATTAAAGTTTCTGCATCAAACTCAGGAAGAATGATAACCGGAAGGGGCTCCTATGGTAGTGGCTTCCCGATAGGCGGATTTATTGGAGGTGGCGGCTTTGGCGGCAGCAGAGGCGGCGGTGGCGGTTTCGGAGGAGGTGGCTTCGGCGGCGGCTTTGGTGGTGGAAGCTTTGGCGGAGGTGGCGCGGGAGGTTCCTGGTAAAATAAAACATTATGAAAGTATTATTAACGAGTATTCTATTTGTTGTTTTGGCAATTAATATAGGTTCTGCTTATGATATGCACCTTCCCATTAGTACCTATCAAGCTGACCTGGGCGCCCTGAATAGAAAATATACGAATCATCTGTCTACGGAATATTTCGAAAGGATGGAGATATTCTATACTTCCTGGTCGGAAGAAATTGACAAAATAGAATTTGAACGTCTGTCGGTAGATGGGAAAATAGACTTTTTAAATTTCAGAAATCACATAAATAAGAAATTTTACTTTCACAAAATAAATAAAGAGAATTTTCAAGAAATAAGCCACCTTCTAAAATTCACAGGCAATTTAGATGATTTTATAAAAGAAAGAAGACGAGGAATTCAACCCCACGCACCTACCTTGGCAGCTCATATTGAAAAAGCTTTTTACTGAAATTCAGGAAGAATCAAAAAATTTAGAAAAGACCGATTTTCTGAAATCCCCACAACAGGCTAAGCTCGCTTCCGATGCAATAATTAGTTTTCAAAACAGCTTGCATGAAGCTGTCGCATTCTACTTAAATTATGATCCTGAATTCACCTGGTGGTTGGAAGAAAGTCACAGAAAATTCGATGCGGCAATTATAACATATGCAGAGAAAATAAAAAATCACTACCCTCCTACTTTAGTTGACTCAGAAGTAAATTTCAAAGGTTCTCCATTAGGGAGAATTGCCTTAGAAGAAGAGCTTACATTTGAATTTATTCCCTATACACCTGAGCAATTGATTGCCGAAGCCGAACGACAGTATGCTTGGTGTGAAACGGAGATGATAAAGGCTGCAACAGCTTTAGGCTACAATGGAGACTGGAGGAAAGCCCAGGAATATGTCAAGACTAAGTATGTAAAACCTGGAGAATGGCCGGAAATGATAGTTAAAATGGCTGATGAAGCGATCAATTTCGTAGAAGAAAATGATTTAATGACCATTCCGGAGCTTGCTAAAGAGACATGGAGGACAAGAATGCTCACAGCAGAACAACAAAAGTTTAGCCCATTCTTTCTAGGCGGGGAGGCTATACTTATTGCTTACCCTACCTCAGAGATGACATATGAAGAGAAAATGATGAGTATGAAGGGCAATAACCGGCATTACGCCAGAGCTGTTGTCCAACATGAATTGATTCCGGGGCACCATATGCAGCAATTCATGAATCAGCGTCATTACCCCTATAGAAGTTCGATAGGGACTCCTTTCTGGACAGAGGGCTGGGCTTTGTATTGGGAATTCAATCTGTGGGATAAAAACTTTGCTCAAAGTGAAGAAGATAAAATTGGGATGTTGTTCTGGCGGATGCATAGAGCGGCACGGATTATTTTCTCCCTAAAATATCACCTAGGTCAAATGTCAGAAGCAGAATGTATAAATTTTCTGGTTGAAAAAGTGGGCCACGAAAGGGCTAATGCAGAGGCAGAAGTTCGGAGATCATTTACCGGAGGCTACAGCCCATTATATCAAGTTGCTTATATGATAGGTGGTTTGCAGATTTATAGATTGAAAGAAGAAATGGTGACTTCCGGCAAGATGTCAGAAAAGGAATTTCACGATTTTATTATTTCTAATAATAATTTGCCCATTGAATTACTGAGATTGAAAATAGCAGATTTACCTATCAGTAAAACTTACCGAAATAATTGGAAATTTCTAGACTAATTGAATTAGCATTGATGATTTACTCTTCCTTCAAATAGGATTGGAATCCGATAAATCTAAGACTTTACCTTAGGAAATATATCTACTTTTAGAGAAAAAATATGAGAAAGTTGGCCTACAGAGCTATTTCCTAAATTAGTTATGGCATAATCGATATAGAAATTACTCAACTTCAATGCTAGCCCAAAATTTGGCTGTACGCTGTAGCGTTCCCTGGCTTCTACTCCGAAATTGTCGATAAATTTCTGAGCATTATTCAATCCCGCTCTAAGTCCTACTATATCCTTATAAAATGCCTCAAATCCCAAAGCCGGATCCAAATTGAAATATTTGGAAGAAACTAAGACGTTTCTTTGACCGTCAGTCGTAAATCGCGCATCCAAAGCAGTCAATAAAGTATAATTTTCTCCTAAATTGAAAAGATAAGCAATTCCCGGAATAATTGTCGGAACAGTAATCTCAATGGATGACTCAGGAACAGAATTTCCTGTATCATTTAAAACTTTTCTATCTGCTTCACTTATGGTGTGTTTCCAAGCATTATAGGTCGTGGTGATATCTCTTCCCATAATTCCGAAACTGAATCTGTTATTGACATATTGCAATCCAAAATCCAGTCCAAACCCCCAAGCTTTAGAAAAGCTACCAATAGATCGGTGAATTATTTTCAAACTACCCCCTGCATTCCATTTAGATTCACCAAGACGCTGTGCATAATGCGCCAACATTGCATAATCAGCTACAGCAAAGGTGGTTATTTTATCGTAATTGATACTGCCATCAGGCTCACGAAGCTGCAATGTATTGGGAATATTATCCACACCCATTCGTATAATTGAAATCCCTCCATAGGCATTCTTTTCGGGGTTGAATTGCTTCACTACAGACAAATGATCATATTTTACTATACCTGCAAACCATTCTGCATGCATAGCTCCTACTTGAAATGGCGAGGTCATCCTCGCAAGACCTGCCGGATTCCAGTATCCTGCATTTATATCATTCACTGAAGCCACCATTGCGCCCCCCATACCATGCGACCTCGCTCCAACTCCAATGGCTAAAAATTCATTCGAGTAGCTTTTTATATTCTGTGAAAAAGCATCATTTTGAATGGTGAGGAAAGGAATCAGGAAGAATAAAAACTTAGTAAAGTATTTCATACAGATATTTTAAGCGGATATCTTAAAGCAGAATTATAATTTGATATCTTGTAACTACTCAGGTAGGATCAATTTCGATCTAAAAATGTTTATTTTTATCTTACGAAAGCATCTACCAGTGTAGTTACTATATCTTTAATACAAAAATAATCAAATGATTGACAATATCTGTCAATATATTATTAAATATAATAAAGTACAAAAGACTAACTTATTTTGGCTGACAAAATTGTGAAACCTACATAATATTAACAGATGAAAGGGCAAATTATTATACAAAAATTCCTACTACCTACTATAATTGTTTCTTTAATGCTTTCTTTCGGCATTTCTCAACAATTACCACCATTATTAGAAAGTAAAAAGTATTTGGAAGCTGAATCAGCTGCAGTTTCTTGCGCTCATCCCCTTGCAGCTCAAATTGGAGTTGATATAATAAAAGCGGGCGGCAATGCTGTCGATGCGGCCATAGCTGTCCAGCTAGCTCTTGCGGTGGTTTATCCGAGAGCCGGAAACTTGGGTGGCGGTGGATTTATGGTGATAAGAGATACTGAGGGGCGTGCCCATAGTCTTGATTTTCGAGAAATGGCACCCGGCCTTTCTACAGAAAATATGTACCTTAATGAAGAAGGTAAAATTATAAATAATTTGAGTTTGACAGGAATCATGGCTTCAGGAGTGCCGGGAACAGTAGCAGGAATGATAGAAGCACATCAACGTTTTGGCAACTTAGATATAAACATGTTAATTGAACCGGCATATAGATTAGCTGAAGGAGGTTTTATGATTGGTGTTGAGGAGGCAAATCGATTAAATGAATTTAAAAATGAATTTGATAGAATAAATAATTTTGATCATGCTTTCAAAAAAAGCAAATGGAAAAAAGGAGACATCCTAATTCAAAAAGAATTAGCTAATACACTTAAACTTTTGATGGATAATGGATTAGATGACTTCTATTCAGGGACCATTGCAAGCAAAATTGTATCGGAAGTCTCAAAAAGGAAAGGCATAATTACAGCCGAAGACTTAAGAAATTACAAAGCGGTGTGGAGGGCTCCTCTTATCGTACAATATAAAAATCATGAAATCATAACCATGCCGCCGCCTTCCAGTGGAGGAATTGCTATCGGCCAAATTTTATTGATGTTATCAAATTATGAATTTGTGGGAAAAAATCATTTCGATCCTGAGGTGATTCATCATAAAGTTGAAGCAGAAAGAAGAGCTTTTGCAGATAGGTCAAAATTTCTGGGGGATCCTGATTTTACAGTAGTTCCAACGGACTCTCTTTTAAGTGGTTTAGCTAATTATACAAATTTTTCATCTATTAATCCCCAAAAAGCCTCCGGATCAGACGAATTCAGAGATAAGAAAAGCAAATTATTTAAAGAATCCTTTGAAACGACACATTTCTCAATAGTCGATAATAAAGGAATGGCTGTTTCTGTTACGACAACATTGAATTCTAATTTCGGATCTAAAGTCATCTTAGAAAATAGTGGATTTTTCTTGAATAATGAAATGGACGATTTTGTAGTCAAGCCGGGTGAACCAAATCAATTTGGACTTTTAGGTTCAGAAGCCAATAAAATTGAGCCCGGTAAAAGGATGCTCAGTTCAATGACACCAACGATTGTTACCAAAGATGGGAATTTATTCTTGGTACTCGGAACTCCGGGAGGATCAACTATTATCACAACAGTTTATCAAATTATTTCCAATATAATTGATCATAATATGGAATTGCGGGAAGCAGTGACCACTAAAAGATACCATCATCAATGGTTTCCTGATATGATCATGTATGAAAAAGGCTGTTTCGATAAAAAGGTGATTAGGGCATTGAAAAGCAAGGGACACCAACTTCAAAGAGTGGATAGAATAGGTTTAGTGGATGCTATTCAGATCTCAGATAATGGAAAAATAATTGCTGTTGCTGATGGAAGAGCAGAAGATGCTGTTGAAGGTTATTAAAAACTGTGAGTGATACTGGATTCGAACCAGTGACCTCTACCCTGTCAAGGTAGCGCTCTAAACCAACTGAGCTAATCACCCTTATAATATTTTGGGCTAGTTGTTTTGTATATTCGGAGCAAATTTAAAAATTAATTTAAATTAAGCTCATCAAAAACACATTTATTTTAATGAATAGATTGCCGTTGCAATAATTCCTCCATTTCCTTTTGGATGTCGAAAGCAGCTTTACGGATGCCGGATTCTATCTCAACTTTACTTTCACCCTTCCCTGCATAAATTATACCCCTACTGGAATTAACAAGTAATCCAATATCTCGATTGGCCCCGTAATGATATAATGCTGCTAAATCACCTCCTTGTGCGCCAATTCCGGGAACAAGCAGGAAATGGTCAGGGATTAATGATCTGACTTTTTTGAAAGCTGAAGGATGAGTAGCACCGATTACAAACATCAAATTATCAGAATTACCCCATTCGGCTACTTTCGTGATAACATTTTCGAAGAGTTGTTCCTCTGAATTTCCTAGAGAAAGGGTTTGAAAATCTTCACTGCCCGGGTTAGATGTCAAAGCCAAAACAATCGTCCATTTATCTTCAAAGGACAAAAATGGCATCACGGAATCTTTTCCCATATAAGGTGCAACAGTTATTGCATCAAAACCATAAATATTGAAAAAAGCTTCTGCATAATATCTAGAAGTGTTTCCGATATCTCCTCGCTTGGCATCAGCTATTAATAAATGTTTCTGACCAATGTATTCTACCGTCTCTTTTAAAATCCGCCAACCCTCCGGTCCCATTTTTTCATAAAAGGCAATATTGGGCTTATAAGCCACGCAGAGGTCTCGGGTGGCGTCGATTACAACCTTATTAAATTCGAGTATGGGGTCAGCAAATTGATGAAAAAAAGACGGTATTTTATCAATATCCGAATCCAAGCCGACACATAAAAAAGACTTGCGTTCTCGAATATATTGGATTAAGCTGGACTTATTCATTTACAAATCTTAAGATGCCATTCCATTGATAGCAAAAACAGAACGAATCTCAGGAGTCTTTTGCTTTAAAACTTCCTCAATTCCCGCCCTCATGGTCATGACTGACATCGAACAAGATTGACAATTGCCCAACCATTTGACTTTCAATACCATATCATCTGTCAATTCAACTACTTCTATATCCCCTCCATCTACTCTAAGGTGAGGCCTTATGTCATTAAGTGCCAAGTCGACTCTTTCTAATAATTCTATCTTATCCACTCTTCCTGTTATTTTATGCTACAAAGATAATCAATTTACTTTTACCACACGAGTAGGATCGATCATTTCATTCCTAATCGAAGTCTGTCTTAATGTATTTTCCGCTATTTTCTTGAAATATTCATAGGTCGGGTGATTGATATCATCAGCAGGTGGCGTACCGGCATCACCACCATCCATAATACTTTGTACAATTGGAACCTGCCCTAAAAGCACCGAATTGGACATTTTGACTAGTTTCTTTCCGCCACCTTGTCCAAAAATATAATATTTATTCTCCGGCAATTCCGCAGGAGTAAACCAACTCATGTTTTCTACTACGCCTATGATAGGCACATTAATATTATCCAACAAAAACATATTCATCGCCTTGACTGCATCAATAACAGCAACTTCTTGAGGGGTCGTCACGATAATAGCTGCTGTCACAGGTACTGTCTGAACTAAAGATAACTGCACATCACCTGTACCCGGAGGTAGGTCTATTATCAAAAAATCCAGTTCAGGCCACATCGTATCATTAAGAAATTGTTTAATCACCCCTCCTAACCTAGGACCTCTTAAAACCACTGCTTGCTCCGGTTCTACCACAAAACCTATGGACATTAAATGCAAACCTCGTGCTTCAACCGGAACTAAAAAAGCTTTCCCATATCGGTTTTTCACCCGAGGTCGCTCCGTCTCCAGACCAAACATTTTAGGAATTGATGGTCCGTATAGATCTGCATCTAATAGACCTACTTTTGCCCCCATATTCTTTAGAGCAAGTGACAAATTCACTGCAACGGTTGATTTACCAACGCCACCTTTACCGGATGCAATAGCTATTATATTTTTTACTTTTGAAAGGGGCTTATTTTTAAAAGCAGCCTCTACGTTGCCCAAATGCAAGTGAAAAGGTGTTCCGGGGAAGAATTTATCGAACTGCGACTGAAAAGCCATATTCAGATTCGATTTCACCGCATCCTCGAGACCGAAAGTATTCAAGGATACCTGAATGCCTTTTTCGTCCACAATAACATTTGAAATCCTTCCTGATTCATAAATTGATTCATCAGTAGCAACATCCGCTATACTTTCCAATAATTTTATAACCTGATCCTTTGTAACCATTCCAACCTTTATTTCGTTATTAGATGTCAAATTTACCCATATAAAATACTTTTCTCAATTTTAGTTCATTTTAAACTGAGCTTGTTTGAAAATCATCATTGAAAAACTTAATTATTTTGCTAATTGAAAGATCATTTAACTAAATCAAGTTACCGTAATAATAAGCTATTAATTATAGAATAAAATTTTACTTTTGTCACAGTTATGAAGGTATATCGAGAAATTTCGGAATTAGAGAAGATAGAAAAAGTCGTTCTGACCATCGGCTCTTTCGATGGTGTCCATAAGGGTCATCAAAAGATACTAAATAGTCTGATTGACGCAGCTAAACAAACAGGTGGCCAATCAGTAGTACTCACTTTTGATCCTCACCCTCGACAAATTCTAGCGCGTCAAAATGAAGCTCCAATGCAGCTCATCAATAGTCCGGATGAGAAAATAAAATTATTAGAAAAATTAGGAATTGATCATCTAGTGATTATACCCTTTACTATTGAATTTTCGCAGCTCAGTCCGATTGAATATATCGAAGATTTTATTATTAAATATTTCAATCCGGTTATGCTTGTCATCGGTTATGATCATCATTTTGGAAAAAACAGATCGGGCAATTTCGAAACACTTCTCGAATATGTCAATCAAAACAATGCCTTTCAGTTAAAGGAGATTCCGGCACAAGATATAGCGGAGGTTACAGTAAGTTCTACAAAAATCCGAAACGCCATATTGCAGGGTGAGATAGAACATGCTAACAACCTTCTGGGTTACACGTTCTCTTTCGAAGGAACCGTCGTTAATGGAGAAAAAATAGGGACTGCTCTAGGCTTCCCAACTGCCAATATTTCACCAACTTTTAAAGATAAAATACTTCCGGGATTAGGCATTTATACTACTAAAGTATTAATTGAAGATAAATCATATATTTCAATGATGTACATTGGATTACGT
The DNA here is from genome assembly GCA_937894165.1 of uncultured Saprospiraceae bacterium. Classification (GTDB taxonomy): domain Bacteria; phylum Bacteroidota; class Bacteroidia; order Chitinophagales; family Saprospiraceae; genus CALCSX01. The sequence continues at coordinate 34,999 of CALCSX010000176.1, forward strand.
CCAACTGTAAACAGTACAATTGATCCAGTTATTGAAGTAAATATTTTTGACTTTGATCAAATTATTTATGGAAAGGAATTACAAATTTCTATATTTTCAAAAATCCGCGGAGAGGAAAAATTCAACAACCTTGAGGACTTGAAAATCCAATTATTGAAGGACAAAGAATTAGCTCTGAAATATTTTGAGACTTCTAAAAGCGATTTCTGATGGATTTAGAAAAAGATGTCGCATCAATTGTTATTTTGAATTTTAATGGCGCAGAACTTTTAAAAAAGTATATCCCTTCAATTATTCAAAATACCCCATCTAATATAAACATCTATGTAATAGATAATGGTTCCACAGATGATTCAATTCATGTTTTAAAGCAATTTCCTGAAATTAAAGTTATCGCACTTGACAAAAATTTGGGTTTTGCGGAGGGGTATAATCAAGGTTTAAAGTCCATCCGGAGTAAATATATTGCTCTACTAAATTCGGATATTCTGGTTAAGGAAGATTGGCTCAGTCCTCTGGTTAATTTTATGGAGAAAAATCCTAAAGTCGGGACATGTCAACCTAAAATTCTTAGTTTAAACCAACCTGAATTATTTGAATATGCCGGCGCTGCGGGTGGCTTTATTGATTACATGGGATATCCATTCTGTCGAGGGCGCATATTTGATGAGGTAGAGAGTGATGTAGGTCAATATAATGCCCGTCAGCGAACTTTTTGGGCAAGCGGGGCAGCAATGGTTGTCCGATCGGATGTTTTTGAGGAGTCAGGAGGATTTGATGCTGATTTCTTTGCACACATGGAGGAAATAGATTTGTGCTGGCGGATACAGCGATTGGGTTACGAAATATATTGTATGCCCGAAAAAAGTGTTTATCATCTCGGAGGTGGGACTTTGAATTACGGCAGTCCCGGCAAGACATACTTGAATTTCAGGAATAATCTCATTATGCTTCTGAAGAACCTCCCTGCTAATCAGGTATTTAAGGTGATTATTATGCGAATGATTTTAGATGGCTTTGCTGGATTAAGTTTTATTTTAAAAGGTCAATTCAGGCATTTTTTCGCTATTTTAAAGGCTCATTTTACTTTTTATTCCACTATTGGCAGGACACTAAAAAAGAGAAGAAGATTCATTGATAAAAATTTAAAAAATGGGCTTGAAGGGGATATTCATGGAATTTTGCAAAAAAGCATCGTGTGGCAATATTTTATTAAAAAGAAAAATAAATATTCCGAGCTGGAAAAAAATATCAGATAAGAGTCATTATCTCGCTAAGTAACAGAAATCAGAAACAGGAAAAGCTAATTATTAAATTGAAAGTTTTACCTTTGCCCCTTGAAAAATAATAGAATCTAAACAAAATGGATAAAAGGAGTTTATTGGGCGTTGTATTGATCTTCGCTATTTTCTTGATTTTTACATGGTTCAATACCCCGGTTGATATTGAAAGTGTCGAAAATACTGTTTCTGACGAAGAGAAAATCGAGCTGCAACAACAAGGCCAGGCTGACACCATCCAGGCGGATACCTTGTCACAGACAATTGTCCCTGATTCCATGATATCTCAGCAAATGGTCTTTAAGTTTGGCTTATTGGCACCCTTATCAAAAGGTGAAGAAGAGTCTATTACATTAGAAAATGATAAATTTTCTGTTCAATTTTCATCCAAAGGGGGTGAAATTCAAGGGATTGCCCTTGCGGGCTTTGAAGGAGTAGCGAAAGATACTGCAAAAAACGAGATCAAATTCCCGGTTGTCCTCAATAATAATGAAAACAACGCCTTTAATTATATCATCCCCACCACAAATGGGAATATTTCAACCAAGGATTTATACTTCACTCCTACCCGAACTGACGATAAAATTATATTTACCGGCGACGCGGGCAATGGGCTGAGTATCATTCAGACCTATCAGATTAAGGAAGGTTCATACGAAATAGATTATAGCGTTCAGTTTGTCGGCTTTGACAGATTGGTTGACCGCAATGGGAGTATAGTTTTAAATTATGAAAACTATCTAAATAAGTTTGAGAAGAACGAGGAATATGAAAGGACTTATTCTACGATCTATTATAAGGCTGACAATGATGGCACCGACTATTGCAGTTGCCGAGATACAGATACGGAGGACTTAAGTCAAACAGCTATAAAATGGGTTTCCAGCTCCAATCAGTTTTTCAATTTCACCATCATAGGAGAACAAGCCTTTAAGGGTGGCATCATGAAAACTGTTGTTCCCGAACTTCCCGAATCTGTCGATTATCTTAAGAAAACAGCGGCTGATTTATACCTAGCTGACAATAATTTGTCCAATGCGACCTATAGAATGAAGATTTTCGCAGGTCCCAATGAATTTGAATTATTAAGAGCTTACGAACTCGATCTTGAAGATATCATTCCATTCGGTAGTTCCATTTTCGGCACTATCAACAGATGGATCATCAGACCTATCTTTAATTTCATGGAAATGTTGTTTAACAATCCGGGAATTTCGATAGTCTTTATGACTTTATTAGTGAAATTGCTTTTGTATCCGTTGACTTACAAAATGCTATATTCCCAGTCAAAAATGTCTGCTTTGAAGCCGAGATTGTCACACTTGAAAGATAAATTCAAGGATGATGCGCAAGGTTTGCAGGTAGAGACTATGAAAATCTATAGAGAGCACGGTGTTAATCCGTTGGGAGGCTGTTTTCCAATGCTTTTACAGATGCCGATTTGGTTTGCCCTTTATCGTTTCTTCCCTGCTTCGATAGATTTCAGGCAGGCAGGATTTCTTTGGGCCAATGATTTATCTACCTACGATGAATGGATAACTTTACCCTTTACAATTCCATTGTACGGAGAGCATGTGAGTTTATTTACCATTTTATGGGCGGGAACGACGGTATTGTATACCTGGTACAATTCCAAGCAGATGACGCAAATGGCGAATATGAACCCTATGATGATGTATGTTCAGTATTTGATGCCGATCATGTTTATCTTTGCATTTAATAATTTCGCATCCGGATTGACATGTTACTTGCTATTTAGTAATATTTTTAACATCGGTCAGACATACATTACCAAGAATTACATCATCAATGAGCAAAAGATCATAGATAAGATGGAAATTTATAAAAAGAACCCTAAGAAAAAGAGTTCTTTTCAGGAGCGATTGGAAAAAGCTATGGCAGAGCAACAAAAAGCTGCTAAAAATAACCCGAAGAAAAAATAAGATTTTTTCATTATATAAAGAAGAGAAGGGATGTCGAGTGAAACCCACAATAGACCGATAGCTATTATTGGGGCGGGAAGCTTTGGATCCTCTGTCGCTTTATTGCTATCATATAATAATCCTGTCATCATATACAGTCGACGGCAAGAGACCCTTGATTCCATTAACAATGACAGGAAGTTGATGGATTTGGATATCAAAACGCCAATTACTGCCACTGATGATATTGAATACCTGCTCAATACCTGTTCGCTCATTTTTCCTGTGGTGCCTTCGGCCAATTTCAGGACGATGATGAAAGATTTTGCACCTTACCTCAAGCCATTCCATATCATGATACATGGCACTAAAGGCTTTGATATAGACGTCGACGAAGCAAATCTTGACGTCAATACCAAAGTCAATAAGGACCAGATTAAGACCATGAGTGAGGTGATTGCAGAGGAATCAATAGTAATCCGAATGGGCTGTTTATCGGGTCCCAATCTTGCCGGAGAAATTCTGAAAGGCTATCCTGCTGCCAGTGTTATTGCGTCAAAATTTGATGAAGTGATCAAGCAAGGGCAAGAAGCGCTGGATTCGTCGAAATTCTCCGTTTTTGGTTCGAATGACATTAAGGGGGCGGAGATTTCAGGGGCTTTGAAGAACATTATTGGACTTGGCTCGGGAATTATTGGTGGATTGGGATTGGGTAAGAACCTTGAAGCACTTTTGATTACCAGAGGCTTGCGGGAGATGATCATTATTGGCAAAAGTATGGGCGCTACGAGCAGATCATTTATGGGTACAGCGGGCATTGGTGATTTAATTGCCACAGCTACCAGTGAACTCAGCAGAAATTATTCTTTTGGCTTTAAGCTAGGTCAAGGAAAGAAAAAACATGAAATTATTGAAGCGGGACACGAGCTTGCGGAAGGGGTGCGAACACTCAACATTATCCGACAATATAATAAGACTTATTCCATAGATGCACCTATTATAGAAATGCTTTATCAGGTAGTTCATCAGAATTTTCCGGCGCATAGAGCTATACATTATCTGATGAAGTATCCTTATGTGCAGGATGTGGATTTTTTGTAAAAGATTTTTTTTGAACCATTAAGACATTGAGGGCCATTAAGGGATTTATTAAGGAATTAATCATTCTATGTTTCTTATAATATCGATGTTTTAGAATAAAGTAACTATAATACTTTTTTTGAACCATTAAGGCATTGAGGGACATTAACCCAGATTGCTTCTTAACCTGACGCAATAGTCCTAAAATCAGGTTCTTGTA
>CALCSX010000177.1 GCA_937894165.1 uncultured Saprospiraceae bacterium
TCGCAATATCGCTTAAATTTTTTACAAATGAATTGGTAGAATCTCCATCAATTATCCTTGCTTTGATATTATCCTTCAGTTGAATATTGATGATGTCTATAATTTCTTGTTTTATAACGGGATCCATAATAGGAACACAACTCTCGATACGGTAACTAAGATTTCTTACCATCCAATCAGCTGAAGAAATATAAACCTTTTTGTCACCATCGTTTTCAAAAATGAAAACTCTGGAATGTTCCAGATATTTGTCCACGATACTGATGGCTTCAATATTTTCACTCATTCCGGGAAATCCGGGAATAAGACAACAAATTCCTCTTATTATTAATTTAATTTTAACGCCGGCTTGACTCGCTGCATATAGAATGTCAATCATTTGTTCATCTTGCAAACTATTCATTTTTAAAATAATTTGGGCATTCTTGCCGGCTTTCGCATGTTCAATTTCTTTTTCTACAAGTTCAACAAGCCCTTCTCGTAAATTAAACTGACCAACAAGTAAATGTTGGAAGGAGCGGCTCGGCAGTTTTACAGTTTCCAGAAATGAAAACAGTGAAGCGCACTCTGAGGTAAGGTCAGAATTTACAGTAAATATACCTAAATCACTATATACTTTAGCGGTCTCCTCGTTGAAATTACCTGTACTGAAATAACAATATATTTCGGAATTCGAATCTATCACTCGTCGCACCAAAGCGATTTTGGAATGCACTTTCAATCCGGGAAAACTATATTGTACCTGAATACCTGCCTTCTCTAAGATCTCCCCCCATCTCAAATTGGCTTCTTCATCAAATCTTGCTTTCACCTCAACGAAAACAGAGACATTTTTCCCCGCTTTTGCTGCATCGATCAATGCATTCATGATACGACTCTTTTTTGCTACGCGATATTGTGTGATTTTGATATGTGTGACATGCGGATCGCGGGCAGCTTTCTCGAAAAAGTCCACTACACTCTTGTAAGAATGATAGGGGAAATGTAATAAATGATCTTTTTTCTTTATTTCCGCAAAAATGTCCTCTGCTTCCTCCAATATTTTATAGGGGAGTTCTTCCGGATTACTGTATAATAATTGCTGTTTATTGAAGTGTGGGAATTGAAATAAATCGTGATTGTTGTGATACCTGCCTTCAGGCATTAAATCGGTGCTTTCTATCTCAAAGACATTCTGTAAGAAATCAAGTAAATGTTGAGGGATAGATCTATCATAAACCAAGCGCGAGGCCGGTCCAACATTTCTTTTGTTTAAACTCTCTTTGATTTTTGAAATAAGATTTCCTGAAAATTCATCGTCTATGTATAATTCTGCGTCTCTTGTCAATTTAATACTAAAAGTATCTACCAAATCGTATCCGGGGAATAAATAAGTAATATTATGACGTACCAAATCATCCAGAAAAATAATATCCTTGGTATTCGATTTGGTGGGAAGAATCAGGTATCGAGACACGTGATCTGAAGGGATCTTCACAATGGCATAATCGTAATTGAGATAACTCGGTTTTTTCTTAGCAGTTTTATCTGTTAAGATTACTGCTAAATAAAGTGCACCATCATTTAGAAAGGGACGAATTTTATTTTTTACCAACAAAACCGGTTGAACGAATGGCAATAAATTATCATGGAAATATGCTTCCACAAAAGCTACCTGCTCCTTATTTAATTCTAATCTTCTTTTAAGAAATATTCTATGTTTTTTGAGCTGAGGAATTATCTGTTGATTAAAAATATTTGTGAAATACTCCCGTTGAATGTTAACAATGGTTGAGATTTCTTTTAAGAGCTGTTTCGGGTCATAATCTAACTCTTTTTGAGTTTTTTTACCTACACGCATCAAATTTCGATGCTGCGCAACTCTAACTCTGAAAAATTCATCCATATTAGATGAATAGATGGCCAGAAATTTTATCCTTTCGTATAGTGGAACGGATGAATCCATAGCCTCTTGTAACACCCGATAGTTAAAGTGTAGCCAAGAAATGTCCCTATTTATATATTTTTCACTCATGAATTTATAAAATTCAAGCATTTAGAATTAATTGAAAAAACTTGAAAACGCATCATAAGCCTGCACTCACAAGCTTGGAATGCTTAACATTTTCGATATTCATCATTAAGTCCTAATTCTTTCAATTAAAATTTAAATTCATTAGGTGAATAAATACTTTCTAATAGTTTTCAGGCACAAAATGATAATATTTTACCTAATTTCAAAGGATTAAAAGAGGGATGTTTGGTTTTTACCTGAAGTATTAATATTGTCATGATATAATTTAATTTTCTGAGGATTGTTAAATAATTGATCGGTATAAATGGTTAATTCTGCATTTTGGCTATTCTCACCTTCATGCACGAAAAAGTAGACCCGGTAATGGATACTTTTCGGAATTTCATCGATTATCTGTTTCCAATTCCGGAGTCTGCCGTAATCTTTGCCTAAATTTCCTGAAGACACAAACCTAATTAATATATTCCCATTGATAACAGTGTTATGAGCAGCATCCCTTCTACCGGCTACATCTGTGATTACAGAATCGATAGATTTCTCCTCCAAAAGACTCAGTAAATCCACCTGGAGAGAATTTTCTGAAAAACAATCCTTATGCCGGAATTCCATACTTATTTCCAGATCTGACGGCCATGCGTCCGCAAAAGATTCAAATATTTCGAAAAATGAAAGATCGGCATATTCCGGCCATTGAATAAAACATGGCCCTAAATGATCGTCAAAATGTCTAATATTAGTAGTGAATTCATCAATGTAATACTTCATCCTTTCAATGTCCTTCGTGCGGCTGATTAATAAAGGTATTTTCGGACAAAATTTAAAATTACCACTGACCTGTTCTCTCCATTTCGACACTGCATTGGTATCAGGAATTCGATAAAATGTGGTATTTAATTCAATGGTATCTAATTGCTGTTGATAGTATTTTAGAAAATTTTCCTGACGACCCACACTAGGATATAAAGTTCCCTTCCATTCACTATTGCCCCAAGCTGTCCCTCCCATATAAAATTTGGATTCGGAGACTCCTATTAATCCAGTAGAAATAAAGGTCAAAGGGTTTAAGGCAAATTTTATATTTTCACAATTTTCGAGCTTTCCAAACTTCATTTATATTATCTAATTATTCTAAGTTAATCAAATTAGTTTTAGGATTTGATACCTTTGCTTCTTCGATTTTAGCTATTTTAGTAACAAAGTAAA
>CALCSX010000178.1 GCA_937894165.1 uncultured Saprospiraceae bacterium
CAAAGTCTGTGTCAAATATTCCCACTAACTTTCTGCTTCCTTCAATATCATCTGCGGTCAAATCAAACTGCCACACATCGATGATATGGGTAACATATAAATACTGCCCACTCGCTGAAACGGAAACACCACAACCAGCTAGATCTTTCCTGAAATCCAAGGAAGTCATCAAACTCATTTCGCCAGAACATCTGTCAAAGTGATGAATATATACCTTACCCAATTTTTCTGTAATTGAAGTCACATAAATAGTTCCATCAGGAGAAAATGTTGATTGCCCTATGGAAGGTGGAATAACATCATATTCAGGCAATTCATAGAATAGTTCGGAAGTTAAAGTAAATTTTTCTCCATCCCACAAGTAGGTTTCGATTACTTCTTTTTCTATTTTATTCACTATTACCCACCAATCTCTTCCATTGGCATGTCGAGTTGCATTTAAACCTGAAGAAAAATAATATTCATGATCAGATAAGACGGTTACATTCTTTTCTTTTACTTCAACCTTATTTCCTTGACCACTTAAATTGATTTCTGTCCTCAATAAGGCATCCGGATAAAGTGTAAAAGTATCTACCTGATATGATAAATGAAACATTGAAATTTGGTCTGTTTTAATTGGATGTGGTAAAGCAATACTCACTTGCCAACCTGAATAATATTCTATGGTTGAAGTACATAACAGGTCATACTTAAATCCCGGCCAGTTGAGCCTTTCTCCATTCACTGCAGTCTGTAGGCTATTCCCATCCATAACTCTACATCCATTGGCAAACATTCTTAATCCATCTTCATCAGAATAAGAGAGATTATTGCTATCAACTACAAACTTGAAATTGCCGGTATCTATTTGGATCTCATTGTTTCTATGAAAGCTAAATTTATTATATCCATGCGGAGGACTTGGTAGACCGGTTACGCTGTACCCTGTCATCCAAACAGCATCTTCGAATTGTGCTATCATGCAGGATGAGACAATAAGCATATTTAATATTAAGATGAATACATATCTCATAATATCATTAATAAAAGGACAAGAACGGAGAATATCTCCGTTCTTGTCAAATTGTTCTAATTTAAAATAATCACTTTTTGGGTGTATAATTCTCCCTTTTTGTCTTTCACAGAGATAAAGTACATCCCATGACCACTGAAGTTTAGTTCGGTTCTTTCCATGTCAGTAACTTTGTGGGATTGTATAATCTGTCCTTGCACATCTAATACGTGAAGTTCTTCACTTCCTGAGGGAAGATCTACCGTAACCATTCCGGCACTAGGTACCGGATAGGCATTAAATCCTCTTACAGCTTGAGGATCCTCCTGCTTTAATAGAGGTGCTCTATTACAATCTGAATAATCAGCGTAATCTATCTCATGATCAGATCCAAGTATCATTCGTGCCCAATATACAGATTCTCCATATTCTAAGGGACATGCCGTCGCTATCGTTTCAAGTAAGGGAAGTATAGAATTATAGTTAGAGGAATCTCCAATTAGGTGATATCTAAAAGCTTGCATGGTCTTTAAAAGTGCGACTTCCTGATTAGTAGCACTTGAAGTCAAGGTTATACCATTGACAGCGGAGGCAAGTCCTGATACATTTAGCCCCGTACTATCACCAAAAATATATTCCTCCATCGCTATTTGCGCATCCGCAAGATCCGTATTCAAGCCCTTTGAAGCTAATCCGGTCTCCACCGAGGAAGTACTCGCAGGATAGGGTCTGCCTGTCAAGTTCAATCCTCTGTACAAGTAACGATAGTGGTCTTGTCTAATCTCCTCACCATAAGGTCCTAGGTTAATACTGTCGTTAGCAATCGTATTAAAATTCTCATGATAGAATTCCTCCCCCGGAGTCAGCATTGGATCTCCTGTAATCAAACAATTTGTATTTACCAATAAATTGTTCATTTCTGATAAATCAAAAAACCACCCACTGGAAGGTTGAATGACACCCGGCATGCACAAAGGTTCATGGGTTTTATTCACAACGTATCGATTTTCATTGGTCAACCAAGTGGCATGCAATCTTGCATCATAAATAGAACTTCCCCCTGCATTGTCCAGCCATTGATTGCCTCTATATTCTTGAGGACCAGTCAAAGCCATTACCGTCGGTACACCATATTCAAGTCCATTGACATGCTTGTAAAAGACATTGGTTCGGATGTCAGCATCTAGATTATTTCCCATGATGTGTAAGCCTGTCTTCAGCCAGCTTGTGTAATTGTTACTAACATTGGTATTTAAAGTATTTGCTACATACATTGCTGTATTATCTCTGGACTTATCATCAATACTTAACATTGAGTTACAAGAAAGAGAATTATACTCTCCACCCTGAACGAATATTCCAAAAGAGTTTTCGATACGTTCCGAGGGATAAAGTGTTGCCATAGAAATTTCATTATCTGCTATATTCACTAGCCGACAATTGACAGCATTGATTCCATATTGAGCTCCTCTCATTTTGATATCATTTCCTTTTACCCGATAGGTTCCTAAAGGTAATGAAAAAGGATCAGAAATAACCTCTTCGAAGGGATTGGCTAGGGATCGTTCTGATATATATATTCCATGGGTATTATCCGCAGAAACACCTTCAATTTTTCTAGCCCAGAGGATATTATCTTCAATAAGTACTGCTGACATTCTATTCATTATAGATGTAATATTATTCTTGAAGCAATAAATCTCATTTTCATCTATTTTAATCTCCGAAGCTCTATTGTTCAAAATTTTTATACCTGCAACATTCGTTTCCGCATAGTTATCATTAAAATGTATACGTGAGCCATTGTTGCCTATTAAATGTACGCCTTCGCTAGCATGGATTTCTGCTAGTGTAGAAAAAATACCGCTGTTTTGATTGAAAGAAATATCTAAACCAATTGTAGTAGTAGAATAATTGTCTTCTAAAGCGATGTCTGAATTAATATTTTGATGAATTTTCATAGCAACCGGTGCAGATGTGATACGCCCTTCACTTATAGCAATGTTTCTATCATCACATTCAGTTATTTCTATTCCTGATTCCTCAGAATCTTTGATTATAAAATCAGTTGCGTCCATATTAGCATCCTCCACTAATATCCCTACCCGAGCTCCTTTAGTAGTAAATTTTGTGTATGGGTTAGAGGTGATTTCTAATAATTCTAATCCTTCCTCACATTCTTTGTGATAAATTCCTACTCCTTTATCAGGTGAAGATACAAGATGCACTGGAACTCCAATAAATGAACTATTATAATATGACTCATCAACTACTTCATTTACTAAATTTTGGAAAAATCCACCTAAACTATACGAGCTTGTAAAATCTACACTATAGTCAATTGTTCCACCATTAATTGAAACATCACTTCCCTCAGAATAAATTCCAAAATCGGCTTGTAGGAAGGTAGAAGCTTGCGTTGATTCTCCCGGTTGTTCAACAAATTCTATCTCTACTTTTGCCCCGGGTTCCACTTGTATATGCGCAAAAGGGAATTTTCTATTCTCCGGACTTGTTTTTAGTTGCCCACTTCCAGAAAAAAGAACATTTTTTAATTTTATCTTTGTCACAAGATTGGGTGTACCTGCTTTTACCCTTATTCCTACTAAATTATCTGTGAAATAAGTATTTTCCATTTCTAAAGTCGCACCTGCTTCCAATGTTATTCCATTCACCTGGTCTTGGACTAATGAATTATTCAAAATTAACTTCGCTTCAGGTTTTACTAAAATCCCTCCCCCCATCTTTAATATTCTTTCGCCATTAAAAAAATCATATAATCCTCCGGAAACTACTCTAGTTGAGTTAGCATTAAATACTGTTTCACCTGAAATAATCAATTGACTTTCTTCAGACAGAAGGGTTATGTAATTCCTTTTACCATTATATAAACTACCGATACTAAAATCGTCCCCTGTCAAATGGTAGGTATCATCAGTTACTGCATCCCACTCACTTTCATAACTTCCTGTAACATCCATAAAAACTTTCCCTATGATCATCCAATCAACAAATGCAGGATAGGAAGTAAATGGTTCTTTTATTAAAGGCAGTCCAGTCAAGTGTTCCCAAGGTGGAGGTAATGATATTGGTTCTGCCAAATATTTTTCGTTATTACAGTCCTTAAGAAAAACAGGATTACTGGTATCGTTAACAAATAAGTTTACCTTTGATGTAAATGCAGATACATAATCAAAATCCTGAAATTTAACCCACCAAGTTGTTAATGGATCTGATACTTCATATTTGATATTACGGTCAATGTAAACACCATTATCATCTTTAACACGAACTGGAAGACCCGGATCTCTTTTAAACTTATTAATTTTATAAGTATAAAATATACTCGTATTTACTTCTCCACTAAGTATAGATACATCTTTTGTATATTTATATTCTTCATCATCTCCAACCATTCCATTGTACACCTTAGTGAATGGATTATCACTATAATCCACAATTTCAAACTCGGAAGTGATTATCTCAATTGTATACACTTCAGTAGATGTTGAATTATTTACAACTTGGACATATAGCTTATGATCTCTAAACCATAAATGATGTTCATCAAAAAATTCACTTCCTACGATAAATTTACTATCACTGGATGTTTGAGCAAATCCAATTGTTGAAAGAAATCCTACATAAAATAATACTAGGAGATACTTAAAGAAAGAGTTTGCCCGTGTGGCCGTGTGGCCGTGTGGCCGTGTGGCCGTGTGGCCGTGTGGCCGTGTGGCCGTTTAAATAAAGATTTTTCATGGAAAAATGTTTTTGTTTATGAAAAAATAATAATAAAAATTTAAAACATGATCAAAACATCTTTTCCTTCAAAATCTTTCTTTTACAGCATGACGTTAAAATCCCCCCATCAGCACGAAATACCAAATAGTATTTCTTTCTCAATTAATATTTGACTAATATAGTTCATTAACATGACATTCACATAATTTTTGTTAAACTATTTTTTGAAATTATCAAATTTTAACATTTTGATATCATTTATTTTACCGAAGATTATATTATTTTAAATTTGCATGTTTCAGTGAAGACGGGGGTTCTGATTACATTTTTGCTTGATACAATTAGAAATTACAAAAAATAATTTTTTTTAGATTTATTGGATTTTTGGAGGATAACAATTGAGATGTAGATGCCCAATAATATTTTAAACGTAGATGCAACGATTTAGACGAGGCGTCCAAATCTGAAGAATCTCTCTGCGACCTCTGCGCCTCTGCGGTCCACTGTCTGAACCTTGATTCAATAGATTTTAGGATTTCTAGATTATAATTTTCAAATTCAATTTACTTGAGCCCCCATCAGCGAAAATCTGCGATATCTGCGGGAGAAGACTATGCCGCAGGCATCCCAATCTGTGTAAAATCTGTGTAATTCATGCAATCTGTGAGACACCAAACAAGGCCGCAGGCATCCAAATCTGCGAAATACTCGATATCTGCGGGAGAATACTACGATGCAGTTATCCTCCATCCGTTTCATACTAATGAAATAAATTATATATTTCAACACATTTTAGACGCTCGACCGTGCGTCTCTACGCTATTTTAATGAAATTATACTTAAAAATAAAATTCTGTATTCTAACGTAGGAAATTGTGTAATTTTTTTCCTCTGTGAGACACCTTATTCCGTGATCCTAGAAAATATGGATAATCCCAAGAACCTGCCAACCCAGAACGAGCCGATGAAGATGGTGACTGAGCTGCGTCGAAGTCCAGAACTCAGAACATAAATGAACTTCCGAAAAAGCCTAAATCCACCCTAATCCCAAGATCTTGCCCAACCCAGAACTCAGAACGCCGAAGGCAATAGAACGGCCGCTAGGCCTTGCCCTACTTCAACTTCCTCACTTCATACAAATCCGCCCTTCTGTCCTTCAAATTCGTCACTGAACCGTAATTGTGCAACTCCTTCAATAAATCCAAATCAACATCTACTATCAATGTCATCTCGGAATTGGGCGTAGCCTGAGCCTTTACGCCATCGTAAGGAAAACCGAAGTCCGAAGGCGTGAAAACGGCAGATTCCGCATACTGAATATCCATGTTATTAACCTTCGGAAGGTTGCCGATGCTGCCCGCAATAGCCACATAGCACTCGTTCTCTATTGCCCGGGCCTGTGCGCATCTTTTAACCCGAGTAAAGCCATTCTGCGTATCCGTCAGGAAGGGAACAAATAAAATATTCAAACCTTGCTCAGCCATGATCCGCCCCAATTCCGGAAACTCGATATCGTAACAAATCAAAACCCCTATCTTGCCACAATCTGTATCGAAAACTCTGATCTCATCGCCGCCTACCATACCCCAAAAATGCTTTTCGTTAGGGGTAATGTGAATCTTTTCATACCTGTTCGTCACCCCACTCCGCTGGCACAGATAGCCCACATTGTACAACTCACCATCCTTCAAACATGGCATACTGCCCGTGATGATATTGGTATTATAGGATATCGCCAACTCCTGAAACTTCTCCATTATCGGCTCTGTGTATTCCGCCAACTTACGGATCGCTTCTGACTCCGGCAAATGGTTATAATCTCCCATCAAAGGCGCATTAAACAACTCCGGAAACAAGACAAAATCACTATTATAACCGGACAAAGCATCGATAAAGAACTCAGATTGCTCGAAAAACTCCTCCAGATTATTCAATCTCCGCATCTGCCATTGCACCAGCCCTAGGCGAATGACAGTCTTACTCACATTGATCAAAGAAGACGTTTTAGTGTAGTAAATATTACTCCACTCCATCAATACAGCATACTCGGACGAATCTCTGTCTTCGGGTAAATACCCCTTCAAAATCTTTTTTACATAAAAATCATTGTTCAACTGAAATATTAATACAGGGTCGTGAATCTCCTTCTGACGTACCTTATGGAGATACTCTTTTGGCGTTAATTTATCCTTGTAATTGGTGTAATTCGGTATTCGACCGCCAAAAGTAATTGATTTCAGATTCAACTCCTCGCACAATTCCTTACGCGCATCGTACAACCTTCGTCCGAGTCTCAAACCTCTGTACTCAGGATGAATAAATACATCAATACCATACAGAACATCCCCATCTTTGTGATGACTTGTAAACTTGTAATTATCGATAATGTCATTGTAAGTATGATCCAATTCAACCTCCGTTGACCTAACCCGAAGAGCTAGCGCGCAGCCCACCACCACATCATCTGCGATCACTGCTATTTGCCCCTCGGGAAATATTTTCAACAGTTTCTCGATGTGTTTTTCCTTCCAATATTCGCCTTCCCAATTAGGGTAAGCCTGGAGCATTGTGGATCGGAATTCTTTAAAATCACTGCTATTCAAATAGCGGACTTCAATTTTATTTATTTCTATTGACATATAATATTCTAATTACTTATGATTTTCAGAAATTTCTTCGCTTTGGCGACATTTTCTTTGCTATTTCCGATAAATATTTCGTTCTCTACCATTAACACCGGACGCTTCAAAAAGGTGTATTCCTCCAAAATTAAATCTTTGTAATCTTTTTCTTCAAGAGCTTTTGTCTTCAAATCGCGAGCGGTATATTGCCTGGATTTTCTGCTAAAAAGCGCTTCATAGCTTCCTGCTAAGTCTTTCATCTCATCCAATTGAGCGGGGCTTATCGCCTGTGTTTTAATATCCTGAAGTTCGAAACTTGGATTGACATTCCACTCCTGCATAATGTTCTTACAAGTTGAACAGGTAGATAGGTAGTATATTTTTTTCATGATGAATGTCAATTTAACCTTTTATAAGGTCAAATTTAAATAAAAAAGGGTAGTTTCGCAGACAACCAATTCTTTCTATTAGGAAAAGCTTTTACTCTTAGGTAAACTTGTGGAAAATTTATTATTAAATTACATTTCAAATAAAACCCACTTGAAAAGTATTTTGCTAAATTTTCAATATAGAATTCATTTAAATAATAGATTGGCTAGTATATGGCCTTTTCTTGGAACTTCTAATAATGCAAGTTACTCTTCAATTTTATCTCGCTGATAAGAAAACTTCAAAGACAAGGCTTTCGAAGTATTTGAATCCAAGGAGTTTATAGGAAATAAATG
>CALCSX010000179.1 GCA_937894165.1 uncultured Saprospiraceae bacterium
CAATGCAGTCCCAATAGTCCGCTCACAGATCCCCGAATTGTAATTTATTCTGGAGTTTGTTCCGGGCTAACCGCCGTTGCTTGTCATGATGATATTAATTTTCCGGATGATCCGAATTTTTCTGTTGAAATCGAAACCACCCAAGGTCTTGAATATTTCTTTCTGGTAGATGGTTATGAAAATGGAGTCGGAAATTTCTGCCTAGAAGTTACGAATATCTCCGAAGTTCCTTGCACTGTTAATATTCCGGATGCCAATTTTAAAACTTATTTGATAGGAAATTCAGCGATAAACACCAATGGAGATGATGAGATCCAATGTGAGGAGGCAGATGCATTTACCGGAACGATTGATTGCACTGCCCGCAGCATTGCAAACCTTGAGGGAATTCAATCATTCGTCAACATCGATGGATTGCTATGTGACCAAAATCAGTTAAGCCAACTGGACATTTCAAATAATATTTTACTTACAGAGCTCAATTGCAATTCAAATGACTTAGAAAGATTAGATGTTAGGAGTAATTCTAAACTTACCCAATTGTTCTGCAATGGAAACAGTCCATTAATGACTGTAAATCTTGCCAATGGGAATAATGAAGCCTTCACATTGATCCAATTAAACGGAAGTCCTGCGCTGGAATGTATTCAAGTAGATGATGTGGCATATAGTGATGCGAACTGGATGGAGCCCGATTTTATTTTCGACCCTCAGCACTTCTTCAGTGAAGACTGTACTGCCGGAGCTCCGGATGGTGAATTCTGCGATAATGCCATAGAAATCAACTCTTTATTTGGGCAATCATTGAATGAGCCGCAGAGCTCTTCTACCTTTAATACCGAAGGTTACAATTTTACAAATGATCCTAACTTTGGAAACGAGTGTCTTTCGGAGAACGGAACTATTTGGTTTAAGTTTACCGGTGATGGTCAAAGATATAGAGTTAGATCAAGAGACTGTAGTGCAAGAATATATACGGATCCGAATGGGGCTATGTATTCCGGAAGCTGCTCGAATTTGACATCTGTCAATTGCCATCGAGATATATGGACAGGAGATATAGACCCTGACGTGAATTTTAGAATCGAGATACAAACTGCGATTGGGGTAGAATATTTCCTCATTGTAGAAGTGACTTCCTCGGAGGATTTAGTAGAGTTTTTAGAAGATGGCGAATTTTGTCTGGAAGTCACGAGATTGGAGCCGGAGTGTTTTGTCCATATCCCGGATCCCAATTTCAAAGCTTTTCTAGTGGGAAGTTCTGATATCAATATGAATGGGGATAACCACATTCAATGCGAAGAAGCTGCCGGCTACTTTGGATCCTTGGAATGCAGCTTTCTTGAAATTAATAGTATGTTAGGTCTGGAAGCTTTTGTTAATATTTTCGAACTTTTTTGTGACAACAATAATATTTCAGAATTGAATGTCTCATCGAATACCAGTTTAACTTACTTAAACTGTTCTAATAATAGATTGACGTCGCTCAACCTCGCTAATGGTATCAATGAGGACTTTTGGGGTGTGGAAGCCCAGGAAAACCCTCTTTTGGAATGTGTTAAAGTTGATAATGCGGAATTTAGCCAAGTCAACTGGACAGAATTTCCTTTTGTTTTTGATGAGCAGATAATATTTAGTGAGGACTGCGCACCCTGTGAAGGACAAGGGGAGGATTTTGCAGCCAACTTTTTGACCGCATCCCATGCATGTTCCGGTGAAGACATACATTTCATTGAATATTCTGTCATTGAGAACGAAGATTTGATGACATTTCAATGGGATTTCGGCGATGGATTTACCTCTACAGAAAGAGATCCTGTGCACGCTTACACCGATCCCGGACCACATCTTGTATCCGTCACGATTAATATGGAAGGATGCGCTCCAGCCATATATTATAAGACTGTCGATGTAGTATCCTGCCTAAAAAAGGAAAAAAACAACAATGGATATACAATGGCAATGCCCAATCCCAGCACAGGCTCCTTTCGACTGGAAAGTCATTTACCGATAGTCAGCGATATCGTGGTAAGAATATATAATACCGAAGGAAAACCAGTATACAACAGTCAATACACATCCACCAAGGAAGTGGTTGAGAATATCGTATTTGACCAGCCGGGCATCTATATAGCAGAGATCTCACACATTTTGGGTACGGATAGAATCCGGATTGTCATTCTTAGATAATTTGCACGGGAGAGGTTGAGAGGAATGGCATCCCCTGCGGGTCGTTACGTTTCGTGGCTCGCTATTCGCTCGGTCCTGCGGACTGCCTCACTTCGTTCGTCACCACTACACATCACTGATGCGGGATGAAGACTTTCGAGCCAGTATTCTATTAGACAGAATTACTCTTCCCAATTTTTGTATTCTAATATTTTATTAATACTATTGAGTATTGGAGAATAAGGATCTTTTGAATTGGCTTGGATGAACTGGAAGATTAGTTCAGGATGTTTATATTCATATAACATGTTATAAAAAATCAGGAATTCTAAAGGAGCTTGGGTACTTTGATCCTGCCAATCCGGGTCTCCCCAGTATTCAATAAAGTAAGGAAAGTGTCGCCAATAATTTATTGGTTTATCAACGAAATTTGAAGTGTTGATAAGACCATACATCCCGCTTCTTTCGCAGCTCCAACATTCCATATAATGTATTCCGAACCCAAGATTATCGCCATTTTCAAAAATATAAAGAATGTCCCTAGTGCGTGGTGATCTTCCCAGTAAGTTTGCTGCTCTTTCTTTTGTGGCTCTAGTATTCGCCTTAGAATTCTCGACAATAATTTTGAATTCATCGTAAATTATAGACAAAGAATCACTGAATGCTTCCCATTTATCTTCCAATTCAATAATTTCAGAACTTAATGTATCATCGGCAGATCTATAAAAGCTCTGGTCGTAAGAGCCGCTGGGATCGTAGCGAAAAGGCAGCGGATTTAGAAAATGAAATTGCGCTCGCTTAGCTATCAAATTCTGAAGAGTATGATCAATGTGACTATTAAATTTTGAAGAATAGACCATTTCACTTGAACCTAGTCTTTCTCTAAGCAGAGAGTTGATAACTTGAATAACAATAGCATCTTGTTCGGCACTGCCACTCTCGTAACTCTGCAGAGTTTCTACAATTTCATCAACCAACAATTCTCCTCCGGCAACATAGCTTCTATGCTGCGCATGCGTTGCTGAAGTAGCCAATAAAAAGACAATTAAAATGAATATATTTCTCATATTATTATAATTGACATAGATAATTTACTTGTATAATCTTAATGCTAGCAAAAATCTAAACTAAACAGAACGACATGTTAATCTTTCCGGTAAAGAAACTACGAGATTGATTATTCTGATCTTACTGGGGCTTCATGTACCCCGCATCAGCGCTGTGAAACTGCGGCGACGTCAGGAGCCGGTCTGAAAGACCGAGCGATCAGCGAGCAGTGTAACATAGCGACCGGGAATGAAAAGTAGAAGGGCAGAAAGGAATCGTCCCGGTGATGCCCCTCCATTACTATTGAGCACCAAAGGCTTCTTGCCAGGCGAGCATCCCTCCTTTCATGTTGATAACATTCGTGAATCCCAACTGGGATAGGAGTTTCTGCGCATTTCCAGAACGAGCTCCAGAGCGACACAACATAATTATTTCACTTGATTTGTCACCTAATTCGTCCGTTCTAAAAGCCAATTCTCCCAGAGGTATATTGGGTACTCCAATATTCATTTCCTCGTATTCGTAAGGTTCGCGAACATCGATTACGGTGATATCTTCACCTGCATCTAAACGTGCTTTTAACTCTTGTACAGTTATTTCCATGATTAGTTAAGTATTATTTTGTTGATTTGACGAGTATTTTGACTTGGTTGGTATAAATTTAAAAGATACATTCCTTTTGGCAGACCGGATAGATCCAAACGGTTTTCCCATGTGCCGGTATAAACTTTTTGTCCGGACATATTGAAAATTTCCATTTCAATATCATCTACTTGAACCGGGCTCGACAATTCTATATTGATCACGCCAGTGGAAGGATTCGGAAATACGTGAAACATGTCATTTACTAAAATTGTTGGAGTCGCAGAAGTTCCATAAACCGGTTTGCTTCCAAAAACAGGTCGAATCATCACTGATCCCGGTATAATGCTGGAAATATTTGATAAAGGCTGCCAGTCACTGCCCACTCTGGCAAAAGTGTGTTCGCGGGCGTCAGTATTGGTGTCATAGCCTACCGGAATACGACCATTGTTTCCAATCTTTTGCCAACCGATATAGAAATCTCCCGCCTCGAGGTAAATGGGTGCACCCGGTTCACCTACATTTTCTTTAAAAGTGTAAGTGGTAAATGCATTAAAATCGCGGAAAAATTCATCACCATGTAAAGGGTTGTTCTGAATACTTTCCAAAATGGGTTCGCTATTTAGATCGTCCTTCCAAATTAGGATAACGAATGGATCGAAGGGCTCGTCATCGTATCTGGGAAAATGCATTTGCAAAGCTTTTAAAGTGTCCCCTTCCTGAAGGGTGAATTTCATTGCAATCGGAATGTTGGGCCCGCTAGAAGAGTGAATATTTATAACACGCTCAGCGGAACCATCATCATATGCAAAATAATCTGAGATATGGGTGACCACACTCACTTCATTATTGCCTAAAGTGGGTGAAAAATTATTACCTATCTCTGTTGATTGCGAAAGGGTATAAATTGTTTCCAATTCGAGTGCATCCACATCATTCATGATAGAAATGATATTCTTCTTCGTAGAATCGATGTTGAAATTGTTGGTAAAATTATAATACCCCGGATCCAAATCCCTTTGGTTGACAGAGGCGATGGGGGGCACTTCCAGAAGTGTCGGTAAATAAGTGATCTGTGTCCCTGTATTATTTTCGATAATACGCATGTCGGAAGGTGCGACGGTCACGCGATTCGGGAAATGATTATAGACGCCAATATCAATGGTATTTGCCAGATAAGCGTCCGGATTGGCACGAAATTGTTCTATAGGAACTGCGGAGTAAGTTTCTAGCAAGAAAGATGGTTCTTTGGTAAATGCAACATCTTCATTACTGCCATCGGGAACACCTGAGTCGGTAATACGTACATAATCGAGGTGCCACAAATTCTCAAGACCTAATCGGCTTGCGTAATTTATGAATCTAAATTGAAAATTCTCATAGAAATATTGCAGACCGATGCGTTCAGCATGAAAGGTAAAAGGCGGTGATTCGTTATTTTGAGTCCCACCGGAAAACCCTTCAAAATTATTAACAGAAGCCCAATTGCCACTTTCATCTTTGAATTGAACAATAAAGGAGTCACGAGGTAGTGGTTGGATGCCCATCCCTTTAGGTTGTAGAAAAAATGAAAGATAGACATTGGAGGTAGCCTGATAAGAAGAAAGATCTATAAAATTGGAGGTCAAAGTATCTGAAGGTCCTCTCCCACCACCGCGCAGAGCCCCGAAAGGATCAATTCCATCAAAGGTGGCTACCCCAATGCTGGGGGGATTATTAGGGAATCGGTTATTTATAAACACATCTCTATCCATCCAGAGTCCGGGATCGGGATAAGGTCCGTCGTACGAAAAGTCATCCATTATCGGAGGCGAAAGAGGCTTCATTACTTTAATTATAACATTTCTTTCGATCGTACTTCCTTCTACACTTCTTAATGTCAAACAGAGGGTATCGAATGCAAATGTTGTAACAGAAAAAGCATTATAAACAATACAATTTTGAGTTATTTCTAGCATTCCATCGTTCAGTGGTTTGCAATTATTATCAATCAAAACATCAAAATTTCCCACTAGATCGAAAGTATCAAAACAAATATTCAGTTCCATTTCTGAGGCCACGGCATGGAGTTTATAATTTCTGTACTCGTAGCTTCTATCTTCGGAGTTTTCGTTGGTATCATATGATCTTAATTCGGGTAAGGTGCTCAGTGGAAGAATCTCAATCTGTGCGTTAACTTTTAGAAAACAAGATGAAAGAAAAAGAATAATAAATAATTTGTATAGATGGGACATTTCTTAAAATTTTAATTACAACGCAATTGAGCGAAAAAAAGTACGATTTTGTACTAATTTAGTTGGATTCATTTGGATCGCAATCTACCAGTTTATAAGGAGACAGCCATACTTTTATAGTATCACCCATGGTTATTTTGGCTTGAGGATCATAGCGAGGCTCTTGTCTGACAACATAAAGTTCACCTTCGCTACTTTCCGGGACATCGACAGCTTCTACATTTAACTTGAGGGTTGAGAGAAGAAATCCTGCTTCTTCCTGACCCATGCAGATGAGGTCGGGCACTGTAAGGGAGGCGCCATCTTCTTTAGAAATTACAAAGCGCAGGGTGGCGCCTTTAGGAATTTCGTAATTGTGGTCTCTGCCGCGGGCGGAAATAATGGTGTCTTGCTTGTAAAGAACAGCGAGGATATAATTGGGAGGTCCGGGATCGAAGCGATATTCAGCTACTTCGGCTTCTATTTCGAAGGCGATTTTGAGTTCTTTTTTCTTTCTTTCGAAATCTTTTCCGTACATCAGGGGCAAGCGTTCGACTTTTATTTGGTCTGCATTATATTTGGTGAGTGTGACATAGACTTTTCGACCTTCTTTGACAACTGCATCGGGTTCGGGGTTTTGGGAGAGAATAATACCACCTGGTTTGTTGACTACGAAAATAGAATCATTGGGTATTATTTGGAAAGTTTCGTCCGTTGCTTTTTTTTCAGCCTCAGAAAGGGTCATATCAACGTAGCTTGGAAGAACTAATTTTTGACCATGGTTGGTATAGACTCTGAGTATCCATTGAAGCAGAAAAATGAGCAGAATAGTGGTGACGATAATAAGCCCGATGTGTTTAGCAATGTATTTCATTATGTTATGTGTGTATTATATGGGTTGACCCTTAAGAGGGAAATAGTTTAGAAAGGTAAAGATAATTATAATTAAGAATACAGAAATAAGAATATGGGAGGGGGTGGGAAGATGGGGTGAATTTCGAAATTCGAGAGAAGTCATGGGAGCAGGGGAGGACTCGAAATTCGAGAGAGAACTTATAGAAACCAAGATTGATTTCCGAAATTCGAGAGATTGTCTATAATTTTAGCCCCAATGTTTCCTCATTTAGACTGATTTGGACCAAAAAGCGATTTGGATTTTCCGAAATTCGAGAGATTAGTATTATGTGGTTGCGATTTTTGTCAAAGCAGAGCTTGTTCAAATCAAAATACTTTCTATATCTACAAAAATTCGAGAAAAAATTTCCCTCTCTAGACCAAACTCAATCGAAATTCGAGAATT
>CALCSX010000180.1 GCA_937894165.1 uncultured Saprospiraceae bacterium
AATTCTGGATGTATCTAATTTGTCAGCAGGAGTCTACCTTCTACAAGGGTCTGATAATTCAGGTGTTCAATTCACAGAAAAAGCAATCATTAGAAAATAACCTTTAAAATAGTAGCATAGCTCATCGGATAACTTTTCTGGTGAGCTATTCTATATTAAATATTTATTTTATGAGATTTATTGTAATTATTGTCGGTTTATTAAGTGCATCATCATTATTAGCACAAAAGTATGATTATAATTGGTTATTAGGTGGGAGTAGTAATAAAACTCACTTATATGATCAGTTTTGGGGTAAATCTCGAGTAGAATTTGACAACTTGTCTAAAGTGGAAATTGAATTCGATACGTTTAGTGACATTAGATTATTTATGTGCAATAATGCTATTTCAGATAAGAATGGCAAGTATTTATTTACTTATAATGGCTATCATATAGAAAACACAGACCGTAAAATAATGCAAAATAGTGAAAACCTCAGTGAATCCGGCAAATCAGATGATGGAGAAGCAATGACTCAAGCAGGTTTAATTATACCGTTTTCAGGATCGGATAGTTTATTTGCTTTATTTCATTTATCCTCAGCTATATTTGATTTAAATGAAGACGAAATATATCTTGCTGGAAATAATCTCTACTACTCGGTTATTGATATGAGTAAAAATAATGGATTAGGAGCTGTAACTATAAAGAAGCAATTGTTAATTTCGGACACTATGGATTTTGGAAAACTCACTGCTGTCAAACATGCCAATGGAGCAGATTGGTGGGTAATGATACCTGGAGGAAATAACAATAAGATACATAGGATATTATTTGCTGAAGGTGATCCGGAAGTATTAGAACCAATTGTTACCGATTTAAAACATTTGCTTGGGGTTGGTCAAGCAATATTTTCAAATGATGGTCGATTTTATGCCAATTATTCTAATATTGGTTCAGATATAGGTTGTGAACTCTATCTATATCGGTTTGATCGTTGTGAAGGTTTGTTGAGTCAACCATTAAAGCATCAATATGAAAAAGAGCAATTGGAATTAGGCGGAATTGCATTCTCTCCGGATAGTAAAATATTATATTTAATGGCTTTTCATTCAATTTTTCAATTTGATTTAACTAGTGATGATATATTAAGTACCAAAAATCTAGTAGCGGAAAGCAATGGATTCCTAGATACTTTAGGAAGCACAGGATTTATAATTCCTCATAACTTTGGCATGAGTCAATTAGGGCCCGACGGTAAAATCTATATTTGCCCTTTTCCAAATTTGCGTGTAATGACGACTATAGATTATCCAAATATCTGGGGGGAAGGATGTATGGTTAATCAAGCCAGCATTATTTCCCCATCATTGAAATTCACTGTTCCTACTTTCCCCAACTACCGGCTCGGCCCTCTCGAAGGCAGTCCCTGCGACACTCTCGGCATTGTCAACTTCCCTCTTTCCCGATGGCGGGCAGACCAGAGTGAGGGGGACTATCTAGAATTTAGGATGGTGGATGTGTCGGACTATGAACCGACGGAGTGGCATTGGGACTTTGGGGATGGGAGTACGAGTGAAGAGAGAAACCCTACGCACAGCTTTTCTCAGGACGGGATATATGAAATATGTTTAACTGTGAGCAATGCGCATGGTAGTGATACGAGCTGTGAGACCTTTCAGGTAGGATCTACCAGCATTAGTGAGGAGGAGTTGGGGTTAGCAGTGAGTGTTTATCCTAATCCGGTTCAGGAGGATTTATTTATTGATATAAGTGGCTACTATCCTGGAGAAGCGAGAATCATTATATATGATATACAGGGAAGGCAGGTGAAGGAGCAGCGGGTGTATCATGGAAGTAATTATGTGTATGTAGGAAATTTCGCAGCGGGGATGTATGTGTATAAAGTGGAAGATGGAGGGGTGGAAATTAAAGTAGGGAAAGTTACGAAGATTTGAAGATTATATGATTTGAAGATGATATGATGATATGATTTTGATTTTCATAGCGAAAACGATTTTCATATTAGAATTCGTAGGATCAATTCGAGACTTGTCCTAATAATATATAATCGATTATTTGATTTGAAGATGATATGATGATATGATTTGAAGATTTTATGATTTAAAAATGAAAACGATTTCCATTTTAGGAACTGGAAGCGCAGGCGTCCCCTTCAGGGGATTGTGGGGTGCGGGTGGCAATAAATTAGATGATATGATTTGAAGATGATATGATTTGAATAGGAAAACGATTTTAATATTGAATCCGTAGAGACGCAATATTTTGCGTCTCATTATGATGTTTTGATCATTTTTTATGGTTGAATTGATGGTAGGATGATATGATTTTGATTTTTGTAGGAGAACGTTTTTAAAATTGTAAATCGTAGGGACAAGTCGAGACTTGTCCTAATAATATATAAGCAGATGATATGATTATATGATTATATGATTGGAAAAGATTTTGCCGAGTTCACAATTACAAATTTGCGCGGGCTAGGTTTTGATGTAATAACCCTAGAAGACCTTATTAGAAGAATAGACCTGAGGGGCACATTTACAAACTTGCGCCAGCATTCGTGTTGGTTTTGTTGCCTACAGGATTACTTGGCTTTGTGGGTTTTGATGATCTGGTCTTCGAGTTCGTATTCGTCGCCGGCAACATAGCCATTGTGGGAGTAGACGATGTTCTTGTTTTTGTCAAGAAGGAAGGTTTGCGGGATGGTCTGAAAGTTGAGGGCGCGCATAAGGTCGCCTTTTTCATCTGTGTAGATAGTGTATTCCCAGCCTTTCTGTCCTACCATAGGTTTTACTTTGCGCAGGGTTCCGGAATTGTCGATAGAGACCGCGATGAATTCAACGTCGTATTTTTCTGACCACTCAGCGTACATATCCTTCATAGTGTCCAATTCTTTCTTGCAAGGGTTACACCAGGTAGCCCAGAAATTGAGGACAGTAATTTTTCCTTTTTTTACGGCATCGTCAATCTTAATATTCTGTCCGTCCAATGTCTTAACTGTGACGTCAGGGAGTGTGGATTGAGCAGTGAGGGAAAGGGTGAATGTTAGAAATGTAATGAAGGTTAAAAGGATATATTTTTGCATTGTTCTTTTGATTTTGTGCCGCAATATAGAGATATTTTCAAAAAAAATACCTCAACATCGCTGAAGATTTTAATGGTCTCTGAAAGAAAAGTCCAAAGTGATGTCAAAGGACCTTTCTTATCAGAGTATATTTGAATATTACGATTTTGATCAAACCATTTAATTCAAAACTCTAAACGTATAAGAGAATAAAATATTTTAAATTTTGAATTCGGCATTATAAAAATTAAGTTAAAGCCAATTTTATTTTATAAAAAAAATGCAGTTTTTTAAAAGTGTTTTTTAGCTTTGGGAGCTGTTTTGGGGAAGGTGCGATATTTCAGTGGGATAGCAGAGGAAACTCTAATTCAGCAGTTAAAAGATACAATAATAGGAAAGTGTAAAATATTATGAGAAAAATTTACCTGATAGCTTTAATAGCCGGTATATTAATTTTGTCTGTTTACAATTCTGTGGCACAAGATGATTCCCCACCCAGAATTTCAGGTAGTCTTCAGTTGAATGCTAATATTTTTATTAAAGATAGCTTGATTGGTGCGGCTAATATTCCGCAGTATGAGCGTCAGTTTTTCGGAGGAGAAAGTTGGTTTGCCTTGAACTACAATCATATGGGCTTTGATGTGGGTGTGAGATTCGATCTGTTCAACAATTCAAATTTATTAAATCCTACTGATTCTTACACAGCACAGGGCATTGGAATGTGGTATGTAAGCAAAACGATCAACAAATTAAGCATCACGGCAGGATACATTTACGATCAGATAGGAAGTGGCATGATATTCAGGTCTTGGGAGGATAGGCCTTTGTTGATTGATAATGCTTTGAAAGGGGTTAGATTGGAATATCAGATAACTGATGATATCAAAATTAAGGGATTTTCAGGGCGGCAGAAAAATCTGTTTGACACCTATTCTTCTGTGATTAGTGGTGTTAATGCAGAAGGTTTTTTCGGATTGGGGGAGGAAAATAAAGTGACTTTGATGCCGGGTGTTGGTTTGGTACATAGAAATCACAGTGATAATGTAGTGAATAACCTGGTGAATGTATTGAGTACTTATCATCCGAATGATAGTATAGGGGTATATTATAATACTTATGCCATGTCGCTTTATAATACTTTGACAGCGGGGAATTTTATATGGTATGTGGAAGGGGCTTATAAGACTCGGGAGGTATTCTTCGATCCATTAGCTGAGCGGACTTTATTTAGCGGGAATACGACTCTGGGTAAATTTGTGTTGCGGCCGGGTAATATTGTATATAGTAGTTTGAGTTATGCAGCGCGGGGTTTTGGCGCGTCGGTAGAGGTGAAGAGAACACAGGATTTTACATTTCGTGCAGATCCGTTTGTAGCTTTGAATAGAGGTTTGCTCAACTTCCTGCCTCCGATGGCTAAGATTCATACCTATAGATTGAAATCAAGATATATTGCTGCCACGCAGGAATTGAGCGAAAAAGCTATTCAGATGGATGCAAGATATTCTTTTAACAGGCAATGGACTGTGGGGGTGGCATTTTCGCATATCACTAATCTGGATGATGAGTTATTGTATAGGGATTTGGATGTGGAGTTTAACTATAAGCCGAACAGGGACTTGAGTTTACTGTGGGGAGTACAATCTCAGCGTTACAATCAAGAATTATATGAAGAAAAGCCGGGTGTGCCGATAGTGGAAACCTTAATTCCTTATGCGGAAGTTTTGTATAAATTGGATAGAAGGAAGTCGCTGCGATTTGAGTTCCAGTATATGAAGGTGGGCGAGGATGTTTCAGCTGATGCATTGCAGGATTACGGGGACTGGATGTTTGGACAGGTGGAATTTAGTGTTGCTCCGCAATGGACATTTACTGTTGCAGATATGTACAATTTCAATCCCGGAAAAAATTCTCCTTTGGATGATAATGGCGAAAAGTTGGGAATTCACTATCCACGAATCGATGTATTTTTTACTCAGAAATCTAATCGATACTCTTTGAGTTATGTGAAGCAAGTAGAAGGGGTTGTATGTACGGGAGGAATTTGTCGATTGGAGCCTGCGTTTAATGGGTTTAGGTTTACGGCGAGTTCGACGTTTTAATATTAAATCGCCGCAAGAAAACCCCAAATATTGCGTTACTCTCGTATTTGAATCAGTCATTTATCTCTTATAAACTCCTTAGATTCAAATACTTCGAAAGCCTTGTCTTTGGGGTTTTCTTATCAGCGAGATAGAGTTTAATTGTTTGTTGGAATTTACCATATTTTTAATAATTCTTTTTTGGATATTGAAAATTTTTCGCTGTATGAAAATTCTAACTATACTCTAGTTTTGGTAGGTATTTCTTCTCAATTAGTTTTGAATTTCATGAATAACATGTATATTTAAAAGTCGTTTTGGTGAGTATGTGAAGAAAAAAATGAAAAATCAGGAATTATGAAAAATTTTATCTTATTTATTGGTCTGTGTATCGCTTTGATTTCATGCAAAGAGGAGCCCTTAGCTGTGTCGTTGGTTAGCCCGGAGAAGGGGGCTCGGAAGGTATTGATCGAGGAATTTACCGGTGTGCGGTGTGTGAATTGTCCACAGGGTACAGATGAGATTTTGAATTTGCAGGGAATATACGGGGATGATGTTTTGGCGGTGGCAATTCATGCGGGATTTTTTGCGCAAAAATATTCAGACAGCAAATTTGATTTAAAGACAGAGGCAGGTCAGAAAATTGAGGAGATGTTGGGTGCCATATCTGGTTACCCAACAGCTGTGATAAATAGAAGAAAGTTTGTAGGTGAGCAATTTTTACAATTATCGAGACAGAGTTGGGCAGCACATGTAAAGGACGAACTACTTCGAGCACCGTTGGTTTCAGTGAATATAGAAACTAGTTTCGATGAGTTTACTAGAAAGTTAGATGTGAAAATTTTTGTGATTGCGGAGGATAATTTTTCTTCCGGGTCTAGATTGACGGTTATGTTGACGGAGGATAATATAATAGATCCGCAGGCGAATGTAGTGGGAGAAGGTGGCAGAACAGAAGATTATAATCATAAGCATGTTTTGAGGGAGGTGTTAACGAGTTTTGATGGAAATTCATTAGCAGCTGGAATGGTGCAGGGGGAGATAATTGAGAGAAATTTCAGTTTCACCATTCCCGATGACGAGGAAGGATGGTGGAAGGTAGAGGATATGCATGTATTGGCTTTTGTTACGGCAGTTTCTTCGGGAGGCCCCGGGGAGGTGTTGAATGTAAATCAGGTGGGTATTGAATGATGATTGAATTGCTTAGGGGAAGGTGATTTTTACGTTGGAGTCAGGAAGTGAGCTACTAGCTACTAGCCTCTAGCCTCTAGCAATTTAGATTTTCAATGGAATTAATAATTTCGAATTAGGTATGTAGCATTGTTTTGGATGCCTGGGATTGGTCTTCGGCGTTTTGGGTTTATCGCCTGACGGCTTTTCTAGCTTCGGCTCAGCTACCGGAGTTCTGGGTTGATCAAGTTCTATTTTAGGGCGTGGATTTTGGGGTTTTAACTTGGTTTTGGATGTGTGACATAGGAATTAACCGCAAATTTTCGCGGATTTAAGCAGAGAGAGGTTCGGGATACCTGCGGCATGGGGGGTTTCACAGATTTACCACAGATGCTTAGAGGACTTCATGGTGAGATTTTTGCCCGAGGGAAACCATGCGGGCGCAAGTTTGTAAATGTTTTTCTTTAAAAAGACCCGATCTAAAAAAGTTAGCAATTAAAATGGACAAATTAGTTAAAATGACCTCGGATAGATCAAACTATGTTAGAAAATATATTCAAAAGCTTAGTGTTTTTGGCGATATTTTTATCCGAAGGAAATAAAAATCATGACAAAACCGGATTCGTAATTGACTTCGTCGAACTTGCGTTTCGTAATATTTAATTTGAAAGGCTTTACAGCCCCTTAACCCCCTGAAGAGGCTGGCGCTGGCAAAAATCAGTATCCACATTACAATTCGTGTTTATAATTATTAATTCCTCTTCCGAAAATCCAATATATTCCCCATCCCGTAGCACACCCGACATCTCGGCTCATAGGCCTCCTTCTCCCCCAACATCACTCGCTCACTATTCACAGCTAAGCGATAAGAATGGGTCGCCAAATTACCACAATGAGGACAAATAGCATGGACCTTAGTAATATATTCCGCTACAGCGAGCAATTCAGGAATAGGACCGAATGGTATCCCCTTATAATCCATATCCAATCCCGCTATAATCACCCGCACCCCCTTCAACGCCAGCAGCTCCACCACCGCCACCAGCTCCATATCCATGAATTGCGCCTCATCAATGCCTACTACCTCAACGCCATCCATATGCTGCTCTATATCACGCACATGCTCGATCCCCACTGCTACTAGCTTATTGTCATCGTGCGAAACAACATCGTCGCTACTGTACCGAACATCCATCGCAGGCTTAAAAACCTTCACCGATTGCCCCGCATACACCGCCCGCTTTAGCCTTCGAATCAGCTCCTCCGTCTTTCCAGAAAACATCGATCCGCAGATCACCTCTATCCACCCACTTCTCTGCCCCTTAAAATGTGGTTCTAAAAACATATTTTTCTTTCTTTTATTGATTTTTTCATGTGAAATAGGAACTTTTCAGCCCTTTTTCATCTTTAATTCAGAGTATTTTGTGCAAATAGCAATTTTTTTATGTCGTTTGGTTTTTATGACCATCGAAATATATAAATTTGTAACTATATATCGTTATCCTATTTCTATTATCGCATTACGATCACCAAATTTAGAAAACTTATACCAATATGAACTTTTCCAAGCTAAGAAAAAAGCTATCCAAACTTGACAATCTTCTTAAATCTCTCGAAGATGGAGGCGAATCTCCCAATAAAATAGAGAGAGAACTCATCAAAAATTATATCCTCGATATCTACGAAACAGCGACCTCAGACGACAATAGCGCTGCGCAGTCCTCAACTCCGGAAAGTTCCAATGGCAAACACAAAACACCGGTCCAACAAGCGACACCGGTTCAGACACCTGTAGAGCCTCCTAAAGTGGAAGTGAAGCGCCAAGAAGCACCGGAGCCTGTTTATACACCGGTGGAGACAGTAGCACCGACACCGAAAAAAGAGCCGGAAGCGCAATTTTCTTTCGTTGAAGAACCGGAAACGAAGGTTGTGACAGAAACTAAAACACACAGCATCGAGACCAAAGAAAACGATCATTCTCACAATATAACAGCCAAATCTGTACAAACTCACACCACTTCCAACGGCAATACTACCGTTAAAGAGGAGCTTTTTCTAATGGAAGTTGGCGCAGAAGTTTCGGACAAATTGGGCAATCTACCCATCAAAACTTTGAAAGGTGCAGTAGGAATCAATGACAAAATACTCTTGGTCAACCAACTTTTCAAAGGTGACATGGGCAAGTACAATGAGATGATCGACACCATTGACAAGATGGATACTTTTCAACAAGCCAAAAGCTTCATACAGTCTGAAATAGTGGACAGGTTCAACTGGATGGATGAAGACAAAACCAATGCAGCCAAAGGTTTCATCCGTCTTATTAATCGTAGATTTCTAAACTAATCCACCTTGGACAACAAATATTGGAAGCAATTTAAAGAAAGTTTGTCATTCCCCCTCACACTGCTCATTGTGATTTGGGGAGTGCATATTTATTTTGAATTATCAGGAATGGAGAAAGCATATTACGGTATTTTTCCGAGAGAGCTATGGGGAGCGCGAGGTATTCTGACCGCTCCCTTGACCCACGGAAGCTGGGCACATTTAATTTCGAATTCGGCGCCTCTACTATTTTTGTCCTTTCTACTTTTTTATTTTTACAGCAGGATAGCTGTGCCTGCCTTTGCACTGCTTTACATCCTCACGGGGATAGCGGTTTGGCTTTTTGCGCGGCCTGTTTATCACATTGGGGCTTCGGGCGTGGTTTATGGCTTGGTTTCCTTTATATTTTGGTCGGGCATTTTCCGAAAACAGGTAAGATCCATCATCTTGGCATTAATCGTTACAGTACTTTACAGTGGAATGTTCTTGGGTATTCTGCCCAATGAGGATGGCATTTCCTGGGAGAGCCACCTTTTAGGAGCTGTAGTCGGGATTGTGGTGGCCTTTATTTATCGTAAAAAAAAAGCGTCAAGAGATGAGTGGGAGGAGCAGTTTTTGAGACGCCGCAGGACAGCAGAGGAGGAGATGGAGACTTATTTCTTTGCTCCGGATACTTTCGAGAAGACGAGGCAAGAGCGGGCTGAGGAGGCTTTTTGGTTGAATTTTAGGCAGGAGAATGACGATTGGACTTCGGATAACACTTAATTCAATTATAATATAATTTATTTGGGCATGCCCCTTGCAGCCATTGTGACCTCACTTGTTTCCATGAAACAAATCGAAATTGACTTCGTCGAACTTGCGTAATTCATAATTCGTAATTATTAAATGACTAATTCAATTACGAGATTAATTGAGTAATTGGACATTTCTTTCGGAGAATATAAGATAGCTGCCAGGGTCGGCGTATTCCGGGGTTCCGTGCTGCCCCATTCCGCCGGGCTACATAGGCAGCACCTAGCCATTCATATGCCTCATGCGGGGGTGGAATCAAATATAAGAATAATGTCAATTAAGTTTTTTTTTGAAGTTTAGTAGTTATCCATACGGGGATTCTGAAGGTATGGAACGAAATTATTTGGGTAAAAAGCAAGGTACTTCCAACTATAGCTAAGAGAACCTTACAATTATAAATTATAAGATAATACTAATTAGTAAAAAAATTACGATTTCGTTTCATTTGGTATATTAAATAAACTCCTAAATTTCAAGCTTAACTCATCATAATAGATTATGATTCTTAATATAGTAGCGGGTAATGCAAATATTAATAAAAAGACAGTAAATTCATTTAAATAAGTTTCATTTGTAAAAAAATTCATTAAATTTTTACAAAGTTCAATTGCAAAAATCGAAACAATGATTTCAATACTAAGAGTACTTGCCTTATTTGCCAAATTTCCACTTTTAGAAAATTCTAACTTTACTTTGCCATAAGTATAGTATGTAGCAAACATTAAAAGAATGTATAAAATAAAAGTTGAAATCATTATTATAATTTTGTATTCCATAACCTATTCTTCATAAAACCATTATTAGATAAAAATTCCTAAATTTAAAGGTTTAATTATATTTCAACTATTATTAAATCTTTCGATTGTAAGATAAACCAATTCCACATTTTTACAACAATTTGATAATAAATTTAATTTTCAAGAATTTAAACTTATTAATCAAATAGCAACTCTAATTGCGTCTCTACGATGGTTATGGTTTCAGATTTGGGATATGTATACGATACTATTCATCATTATATCATAATAACATAATCTATCTTAAAAAACGATTAAATTTATTTAATGAGACGCAATGAATTGCGTCTCTACGGATTCCAATATAAAAATCATTTTTCCTGAAAAATCATATCATTATATCATCATATCATCAAATTATTCATAAAAATTGATCAAAACACCAAAATTAGACGCAATGCATTGCGTCTCTACGACGATGATGGGTTTCAGATTTGGGATTTGTATGCGACACCAATCATATCATCATATCATCATATCATTTGAATCGTCAATTCAACCATAAAAAATTATTAATTCACCATAATGACATGCAAAATATGCGTCTCTACGACGATGATGGGTTTCAGATTTGGGATTTGTATGCGACACCAATCATATCATCATATCATCATATCATTTGAATCGTCAATTCAACCATAAAAAATTATTAATTCACCATAATGACATGCAAAATATGCGTCTCTACGACGATGATGGGTTTCAGATTTGGGATTTGTATGCGACACCAAT
>CALCSX010000181.1 GCA_937894165.1 uncultured Saprospiraceae bacterium
CCCACCATGATTCAGTTAAAGCAATTGGAGGAAAAATTACATTACGATTTTGTAAGAATTCATAGAGGCTACCTCGCCAATTTTGACAAGATTGAAGAACTCGATTTCTGCGAAAACACTGTGAAAGTAAATGGTAAAGAACTGCCCTTGGGAGAAAAATTTAAAAAAATTATCTTGGAGCGGATTGAATTGATAAAATAGCCTTTATTACTTCAATCTTAATTTAGAAGTGTGAAAGTTCAGATTTCTTAATAACAAATTCTGAGCTGCCCGCTTTCCCGCTAATAGCCGGTGAAAGTTTTCGAATAGCTAATTCGATCTCCGACAACTCCGGCCATTTTTCATTTATTTCAAGCATGATGTTCATGCCCAAGGTCTCGATTAATTTGCAAGGCACTTCCATATGCTTAGAAATGATGTGAAATAAATCCTCATAATTAACCGTGTTTTCCAGTTCATCACTAAGGAGACTTTTTGATACGGGAAATTGAACTGCGATATCGACTTCAAATTTCCCGCCCAAGACTCTTTCCTCCGGATAATAACCGTGATAGGCGATAAATTCAAGTTTATTGAGTTTTAAAGTAGGCACAAATAAATGATATTAAAAATTTGTGAAAATGATTGCCGCATTTATGATCTATTATTTAACCATAATGTTAGTAGCTAATCGTATATTTGCGCAAAATACAAAAGAATTTTATGAATCAAACAGATCAAATCGTAAAACGTGCCCAATCAGATAAATATCAGGGACATGATTATTACAAAATTGATGATTTATTAGATCAGGATCATTTGATAGCTCGAGATGCTGTGAGAGATTGGGTGAAAAGTGAAGTGTCGCCTATCATAGAAGATTATGCTGATAAAGCTAAATGCCCTATGCATCTTTTCAAAGGATTGGGAGAAATAGGAGCTTATGGTCCCAGCTTGCCTGCGGAATACGGTTGCGGTGGAATGGATGAGATCGCTTATGGCATCATCATGCAAGAGCTGGAGAGGGGAGATTCGGGCATTAGATCGATGGCTTCAGTGCAAGGCTCTCTCGTTATGTTCCCGATTTATAAGTTTGGTTCAGAAGAACAGAGAAGAAAATACCTTCCCAAATTAGCTACGGGCGATCTGATAGGCTGTTTCGGACTTACGGAGCCTGACCACGGATCCAATCCGGCCGGGATGGAGACTAATATTAAAGAGGATGGAGACTCCTATATATTGAATGGGGCGAAGATGTGGATCACTAACTCACCTGTGGCGGACATCGCAGTGGTGTGGGCCAAAGATGAGGAAGGAGTAGTAAGAGGATTGATCGTAGAAAAAGGAATGAAGGGCTTCACAGCGCCGGAAATACACGGAAAATGGTCATTGAGAGCTTCTATCACAGGTGAATTGGTGTTCGAAGATGTTAGAGTACCGAAAGCTAATTTGTTACCTAATGTTAAGGGAATGAAAGGTCCTTTGAGCTGTTTGAATAAGGCGAGATATGGTATCGCTTGGGGCGCAATAGGAGCAGGTTTGGATTGTTACGATTCTGCACTAAGATATTCTTTGGAAAGAACGCAATTTGGAAGACCCATCGGTCAGTTTCAGTTGCAGCAAAAGAAATTGGCTGAAATGATAACAGAACTTACCAAAGCACAGCTATTGGCTTGGCGTCTTGGTACTCTCGCCAATGCGGGCAATGCAACCCCGGCTCAGATTTCCATGGCCAAAAGGAATAACGTAAATACCTCTCTAGTAGTAGCTAGAGAAGCCAGACAAATGCACGGCGGGATGGGAATTACTAATGAATATCCTATAATGAGGCATATGATGAATCTTGAAACAGTGTTAACTTATGAGGGAACACACGACATTCATTTGTTGATAACAGGTATGGATGTTACAGGTTTGAATGCCTTCAGTTAGAATTATATAAATATTGAAACTATTTACTTCGGTAAATGGTTATTTAAAACGCATAATATTTTGAATGAGTGGATAAGCTTTCGAAGTATTATGCGTTTATAGTTTTAACTATCAGTAAAATTGAGGATGAAGATTTCCGTGAACTTAGCACCATTTATTAG
>CALCSX010000182.1 GCA_937894165.1 uncultured Saprospiraceae bacterium
CCTTGTTGTGCTTGGTAAATATCCTGACTGGCAGCTTGCCATGCTGTATTAAGTTTTTCTGTCGCAGCATCAATTCCTGCAAGATTTTCAGACTTGTGAGCTTCTTTCAAACTGTTCAGAGCCTCTTCAATAGTCTGTTTTTTATCTGCGGGTATTTTGTCACCATATTCCTTCAACTGTTTGTCAGTCTGAAAAACCAAAGAGTCTGCAGCATTCATTTTGTCAGCTTTTTCTCTGGCCTGCTTATCAGTCTCAGCATTTGCTTTGGCTTCATTTCTCATTCTTTCGATTTCCTCTTTGGATAATCCTGTCGAAGCTTCAATTCTGATATTTTGTTCCTTACCGGTACCTTTGTCTTTAGCTGACACTTGAAGAATTCCATTAGCATCGATATCGAATGTCACTTCAATCTGTGGAGTTCCTCTTTGAGCCGGTGGAATACCATCCAAAATGAATCTACCTACTGTTCTATTATCTCTAGCCATTGGTCGCTCACCCTGAAGAATATGTATCTCCACAGAAGGTTGATTGTCCATTGCTGTCGAATAAATTTTTGATTTCTTTGTAGGGATAGCTGAATTGGCTTCTATCACCACATCATAAACATTATTCATTGTTTCAATTCCCAGAGATAATGGCGTAACATCCAACAAGAGAACATCCTTAACATCTCCGCTCAAAACACCACCCTGAATTGCCGCGCCGATCGCTACAACTTCATCCGGATTCACAGACTTGTTAGGCTTCTTTCCAAAAAATGATTCTACAGCTTCTTGGATTTTCGGTATCCGAGTAGATCCTCCCACTAGAATAACTTCGTCGATATCGCTTGTTGATAAACCAGCGTCTTTCAAAGCTAATTTACAAGGCTCTAGCGTTCTTTGAACCAAATCATCAGCCAAACTTTCAAATTTTGCTCTTGTAATTTTAAGTACCAAATGTTTTGGCACCCCATCCACAGCTGTTATATATGGTAAATTTACTTCCGTTTCAGTTGAAGAGGAAAGCTCAATCTTTGCCTTCTCAGCAGCATCCTTTAATCTTTGCATTGCCAACGGATCTTTTCTAAGATCAATATTTTCCTGTCCTTTAAAGTGTTCAGCAAGATAATCAATCAACACTCTGTCAAAATCATCACCACCCAGGTGTGTATCTCCATTGGTTGATTTTACTTCAAAAACGCCATCTCCCAACTCAAGCACTGATATGTCAAATGTTCCACCTCCTAAGTCGAAAACCGCTATTGTCTGATCTTTTCCTTTTTTGTCAAGTCCGTAAGATAATGCAGCTGCTGTAGGTTCGTTGATGATTCTTTTTATAGTTAAACCTGCAATTTCACCGGCTTCTCGAGTAGCTTGTCTCTGTGAGTCATTAAAATATGCCGGTACTGTTACTACTGCTTCAGTAACTTCAGCTCCTAAATAATCCTCAGCTACCTTCTTCATCTTTTGTAGGACAATAGCCGAAATCTCCTGTGGAGTATATGAACGATCATCAATAACAATCTTAATTGTATCATTTTCACCTTGAACCACCTTGTAAGGCACCATAGAAGCTTCTCCCTTTATCTCACTGTGTCGGGCACCCATAAATCTCTTAATCGAAGCAACAGTTCGCGTTGGATTCGTTATCGCTTGCCTCTTGGCAGGATCCCCGATCTTTCTGTCACCATTATCAAGAAAAGCTACTATTGATGGTGTAGTTCTCTTTCCTTCTTCATTAGGTATGACTACCGGTTCATTACCTTCCATTACAGAAACACATGAATTCGTAGTTCCTAAATCTATTCCAATAATTTTTCCCATGTTATTTATAATTTTTATTTTTCAATTCTAATAACATTTAATCAATAGCCATGCCATTGGTCATTTAGAGACTTAAAGTTGGAAAATCTGGCAGTTTTGTTAAAATATTAATATAAAATCGGACAATTTTATACAAAAATTGATTCCAAACGACAATTTGACAGTCTTCTTATGGGGCAAATATTATTGAAAATTTAGATCAGCGGTGATTTCCCCGTCTCGGAGTAATTCTAATGAGGCGGGTGTTAATCCAATATCGCCTCTTTTAACGGTATATTTTGAAGTCAATACACCTACTCCACCCTCAATATTTGAAAATACCGGTACTTCCTGCGCTCCGGTAATACCTAAATTAGCTCTAACAAAATTCAATAAATCATCAAATTCAGGACCTGCACCAATAACCTCTGCCTCGATGGATTCAAAATTTCTAATGGTTGAATCATCAGCATCTATATTAGCAGCAAGATATTCGAAAAATGCCTGCCCTTCTAGTTCTACCCTCGTCTCATTAGCTTCTCTATCTATTATATATTTGACTGACTTATCTTCCCATTCTCCACCTGAAACCAATTCACGGTAGTGAAAAATGGCGGAAACCTGATAAAATGCAGGTGTCTCTTGAGAAAAATATTGGAAAAAAGTTCTTGAAGTATAACTGAGTGGCAAATTAAAACCGGCCAATGGGGTGGATATGGTTACAGCTCCCGCAAGTGTGATATTACTACTTGCAATTATAGAATCTGAAAGCATTAACCGTAATTCCACCTCGTCTTCCGGCTCTAAAGTGAAATTCGTTGGTGCAATTCTATATAAGATATTAGGGAAAGAAGCAAAAACACCCTCTGCTCTGGGTATTCCATAATCCTCGCCTATCACTCTTTCCAATATATAATCTCCTTTTCCCGGAACTGTTATTATTGCCTGTAACTCCTCCCCAAAATATATCTCCTCCGGATCAGCAGCTAATTCAAAAGCGCCTTTCTCTCTATCAGCTACTGCTCTTTCTATTCTTATAAAATTTTCAGGCTCAGTTACCTCAATAATGCCATGTATTACAGGTATTTCCCTTAAATCCCCCAACAAATCCACATCAGTAGAACAAGCATTTATTACCACCGCAATTAGGACGAAAAATATATATTTTGAAAGATTCATTAAAAATATTTTACTTTTGTGAATGCGCAAAGATAATAAACATATATAAAACCTTTTAAGTATTCTTTTCATTTAAACGCTCATTAAGAATATATTTAGATTTTAAATTCAAACTTCCTGAAATGTCAGTACATCAGCCTGAAACACTAAAACGAATTACAACTCATATTCTACAGGAAATGAAGTTGCAAAATATTAAAATTTCAATGTTAACTGCTTATGATTTTAGTATGGCTAAAATTTATGATGAAGCCGGTATCGATGTGCTATTGGTTGGTGATTCTGCGTCAAACGTGATGGCCGGACATGAAACCACTTTGCCGATTACACTCGATCAAATGATTTACCATGCCTCATCTGTCATTAGAGCAGTAAAAAGAAGTCTTGTTGTGGTTGACTTGCCTTTTGGTGCTTATCAGGGAAATTCCAAGGAGGCGCTAAAATCTTCCATTCGTATTATGAAAGAGTCCGGAGCCCACGCAGTTAAACTGGAAGGAGGTTTTGAAATTAAAGAATCTGTCAAAAGAATTCTTTCTGCAGGAGTACCCGTCATGGGACATCTAGGCCTCACCCCTCAATCTATTTACAAATTTGGCACTTACACTGTGAGAGCAAAGGAGAATGCAGAAGCGGAGAAATTGATAGAAGATGCATTACTATTAGAGAAATTAGGCTGTTTTTCGATCGTATTAGAAAAAATACCGGCAGAATTGACAAAAATTGTCTCAGAAAAGTTAACAATACCTACTATTGGAATAGGTGCGGGAATGCATGCGGATGGTCAAGTTCTGGTGAGTCATGATTTATTAGGCATTACGAAAGATTTTAATCCGAGATTTTTAAGACGTTATTTAGATTTATATAATACTGTTAAGGAAGCTGTTGAACAATACGTCCACGATGTAAAATCAGGTGAATTCCCCAATAAAAACGAGCAATATTAAAAATGAAATTTCCAAAAAAAATAATATTTTTTATACTTATTTTATTTACAACAGCCTTTATAGCAGCTTTTATTATTTTTCTAACGCCTAATATTTCTCAAGAATACAATTTATTCATTGATGAAGAGGCTAATTACGACAGCATCGCTGCAGACTTAGAAGAGCAATCTATTATTAAATCTTCCTTGACATTTTCACTTGCAGCTACAATACTTAATTATGAAGGGGAAAATATTAGAACAGGAAAATTCATTCTCAAGCCTAATATGACTAATTTCAGTATCATTAGAAAATTGAGATCAGGTAGACAAGATCCTGTTAGAGTAGTTGTTCAAAACGGCAGATACCTCTCAGATTTTATAAGCCAACTTTCTTCCCAGTTAATGATTGATTCCATTGAGATTTCTGATTATTTGAGCCATCCTGATTTCCTTAAGGAAAATAATATAACAAAGGAGGAAACGCTGACACTTTTTATTCCTAACACATATGAATATTATTGGGATAGCAGTCTGGAAAATGTTATTGATAGGTTGCTCGCGGAGGGAGAAAAATACTGGAATGAAAGCAATAGACTTGAAAAGATAAATAATTTAAATCTAGACAAGAAGCAAGTGTATACACTAGCATCAATTGTTGAAAAAGAGTCTCAAAATAAGGAGGAACTTGCCACCATTGCAGGACTTTACCTCAATCGATTTAAAATCAATATGCCCTTGCAAGCAGATCCGACAGTTGTTTTTGCTCTTGGCAATTTTGAACTGAGGAGAGTTTTTAATAATCACCTTAAAATTGACTCGCCATATAATACTTATAAATATACAGGACTTCCTCCGGGCCCCATCTGCATGCCATCTTTGAATAGTTTAAATGCAGTTATTAATGCTGAAAATCATAATTACATTTACATGTGTGCAAAACCGGGGTATGAAGGGAAACATCTTTTTGCTGAAACATTTAATCAACATATTATAAATGCCAATAAATACAGAGTTTGGCTGGAACAAGAAGGGATAAAGTAATTGACAAAAATGCTTGAAAAGTTTAAAAAATTCATATTATCAAACAATTTAATTCCAAAAGGACAAACAATCCTCTTAGCAGTCAGCGGGGGAATAGATTCCATGGTTTTAGTTGATTTATTTAGAAGGGCAAATATTGATTTTGCCATTGGGCATGTTAATTACAATTTGCGCGAAAATGATTCAATTTTGGATGCTCAATTTGTAAAACAAAAAGCTGAAGAATTGAAAGTCCACTTTCATCATTTGAATATCCATTTAATGACAGAAGCTAAATCTTTAGGTCAGTCGGTACAAATGGCAGCCAGAGATGTAAGATATAATTGGTTGGAGGAAACAAGAAAGGAAAATAATTATTTTGCTTTTGCAACAGCCCACCACGCCAATGATGAAGCTGAAACCTTCTTTCTTAATCTTACTGCCGGTTGTGGCATCAAAGGTTTACATGGCATTCCACTTAGACGTAATCATATCATCAGACCAATTCTTTTCATGAATAAGTCTGAGGTAGTTCAATACAGTAAGGACAATCAGGTAACTCATCGCGAAGATGTAAGCAATGCATCTAATTATTATATGCGGAATTTTATAAGAAACAAAATTGTACCCTTGTTCGAAGAATTAAATCCACAATTTATTCCTGTAATGCAGACAAACATTAGCAGAATCAGGGAAGCTGAGGAACTTTACGATTATGCTGTTACACGATTTCTGAATGACA
The DNA here is from genome assembly GCA_937894165.1 of uncultured Saprospiraceae bacterium. GTDB lineage: Bacteria > Bacteroidota > Bacteroidia > Chitinophagales > Saprospiraceae > CALCSX01. The sequence continues at coordinate 5,651 of CALCSX010000182.1, forward strand.
TACTAAAAGTAAAAGAGGATATCATCGAAATTGATATTGAAAAATTAGATAGTCTATCCTTTAAAAATACATTACTTTATGAAGCGGTTAAGGAGTATGGATTTACAAGCGGTCAAACCGAAGATATGTTGAATTCATTAGAGGGGTCAGGCAAACAATTCATGAGCAAAAGCCATCGGTTGATAATTGATAGAGATAAAATGTTTATTAAAACCTTAAATGAACCGGTAAAAGATTCCAGCTACTTTATTAATGAAAATGACAAAAGTTTAGACCTTCCCACTTCCTATCTCCGCTTTTCTATTGAAGACAAACCGAGGGAAATAATTAAATCCAACAATGTTTTCTACGTAGATTACGATAAATTAAAATTTCCTTTAGAAATAAGGAGTTGGAGACATGGAGATTTCTTCTATCCTATTGGCATGGAGGGCAAAAAGAAAAAGTTGAAAGAATTTTTCATTGATAATAAGCTGACACTTTTTGATAAAGAAGATATCCGGCTTTTAATATCAGGTGAGGATGTAGTATTAATTCTTGGACATAGGATGGATGAAAGGTTCAAAATAACAACCGATACGAAACGTTGCTTCAGGATCACTACAGTCCCGAAATAAGAATTAATTTTCTCTACCCAGTATATCCCTGGTACTATTTCTTTCCCTATTGATATTGGGAGGTTCAGCAAGTTTCTCGATAGGCAATTCAGAAATATGGTGCCAAATTTTATTTTTTAATTCGAAAGCCTCATAAGTTCCGTCCGGAACCATAGTCATTTGTTGTCTATCAAATGGTGAGGGCACCGGCATCAAATGGTCAAAAATAATTAAATTTAAGTCTTCATCATATCTAAATGTAGGGGCTGAATCCCGCGAATATTGAATGATGTAATGCGGTTGTAATTTTGGCTTATTTTCTAATTTAAAAATCGGATAACCAAATTTTATTTGACCCTCATCAAAATAAATGGGTTCTACGATTTTTCTTCGTTCAAACCCTTTGTACAAGTTTGCTCCGAATACAAGGTACAGTTGAATGTCTTCTGAATAACTAAAATCTTGAATTTGATAATACATGGCACCAAACCATTCACCATCTCTCAGATCCACCATGTCAGGATCAGAGAACTCCGTTCCTACCGAATTCAGAATACTCCCTTCAATGTATTCATCTCCCCGATATTGATAAAATAAAAAATACTCCGGCATGCCGGTTTCTATCATGTAAAAGCCGCTAATCAGCGTGAGTTTTTGATCTTTTGAAGTTAGTGTATTTAAATATTCAAATTCATAGGCATAGTTAATATTCTCCTTGAAGACTGAATCAAGAATCAATGATTCTAATTCTTGAACCATTACTTGTTTTGAATCGAAAAGTGTATCCAAAGCCAATAAAGAAGCCAAGGAATCAATTCTACTATGGATTTTAGGATCAATTTTATCAATCTGAGCGACCAAAGTTAATTGTCCAATAAGCAGAAAAGTTATTATTCCTAAAAACCTAATCATTAAGTCAATTTTTATCAATAACTAACTTATATCAATAATATTATAGAAAATTGAATATTAAAATTTTCGTTTTGAGTCATTGTAATTCCTGATTACAAAAGAACCCAGGCTATCAAGTGAGGAATAGTAGGCTTTCCCTTGGTTTTCCTTTGTAAAGTGATCCACAAATTCCACTAAAAAAGGATCTCTGGCAATCATAAAAGTCGTGATGGGGATGCTTAACTTTCTGAATTGCCTTGCTAAATTTAATGTTCTATTTACGATCTGTCTATCCAAACCAAAAGAATTTTTATAATAAGAATTCCCCTTTTTTATACAACTGGGTTTGCCATCAGTAATCATGAAAACCTGCTTGTTATTATTTTTCTTTTTTTGAAGAATTTTTTTGGCCAATTCCAAGCCTGCCACTGTATTGGTATGGTAAGGTCCTACCTTCAAATAAGGCAAATCTTTTAATTTTACCTCCCATGCATCATTCCCAAAGACAATAATATCTAATGTATCCTTTGGAAATCTAGTGGTGATATATTGAGCCAAAGCCATCGCTACTTTCTTCGCCGGGGTAATCCTATCCTCACCGTACAAAATCATAGAATGACTGATATCAATCATCATCACTGAACTCATCTGACTTTGATAAAAAGTTTCCTTGACCTCTATATCGTCCGATTTCAACATGAAATCATCTATACCATGATTGATTTGGGCATTTCTTATAGATTCAGTGAAGGCAATGTTTTCCATTTTGTCTCCAAACGAATAAGGTCTTAAGTTAGAAGTGAACTCATCTCCTTTACCATCGTATATCGAATTGTGTTTACCGTCCTTAGTCTTTTTGATTTCATTGAAAACATCTTCTAAAGCATAATTTCTTAGCGACACCTCCAATTTGACTGTCAACTCAAACTTTTTGGAAGCTTCATCTAATTTCAAGAAACCCCTATCCATTAATTCATCGACAAAATTAGCGATACCATATTCATTAGAAGTGACCTCATATTCATGATCAAGTTCAGTCAACCAACTTAATGCTTCACTTACATCGCCTGAAGAATAGATTAATAACTCTTGAAAAATACCCAAAAGTCTATCAAACAGATTTTCCGGACCGAACTCTCCTAAATATTCACTAAATCTCCATCCCTTCATTTTCCATTAGTATTTCACAGGTAGACAATAATTTATCGTAATTGGGTTTGTCTGATATTCGATAATGTATAAATTGATTCTCGATTTTATTTTTATAAATAACAAATACACCCGGCATTTGAAATCCATCACCAATGAACCAGTTGAATCCAAATCCCTTCGTCAATCCTAATTGTGACCCTTTAATAAGAGTGGACAAGCCGAAAAGTTGATTCATTTTACCTTTTACCAATCCGAACATTTTATAATAAGCAGCTTGCGGGTCAGAAATACTTAATTGGTCATCGAGATTAAATTTTTCGAAATATTTCTTACCCTCTTTAGTTTCGGCTAAATACACCAAGACAAGTTTTATTCCTTTTCGAGAATAGTAAATCTTTTTCTTGGATAAATCATCCATCGCTTCTTTGCAGAATGCACATCCGAAACTTCTTAAGAAAACGAGTAATATTGGAAAATCAAAACTTAAATCATATAAGTTTCCTCCCTGATCGAGATTAATTTCCTTAAGTTCGATATTTTTGATCATATGGTTTTCTATATTCGCTAAAACGTCTTTAATTATAAAATGTTTTAAATTGTAAGAGGGTGATCAAAGACTGGCCACCCTCTTAAAATTCAATAATCTTAAATTATAACTACAAGTTCAAATTATCAAATGCGCCCATCACTTCTCTAACATGACCGGCTGATTCATTTAATAAATTCATTTCGTCCTCGTTGAGTTTCAACTCAATAACTTCCTCAACGCCATTCTTTCCTAATTTTACAGGAACACCCAGATAAATGTCATTAAGACCATACTCACCTTCCAATTTGATACAACAAGGAAAGATTCTGTTTTCATCTCTCAAAATTGTAGTGACCATCTGAGCTGCAGCAGCCCCGGGCGCATACCACGCAGATGTCCCCATCAGTTTTACTAGCTCTCCACCCCCAACTTTCGTTCTATCCACAATTTTGGCTAGTGTTTCTTCATCAATTAATTCAGTAACAGGAATTCCTGAAACAGTTGTATATCGAGGTAAAGGTACCATAGTATCACCATGACCACCCATCAAAACAGCTTGAATATCCTTAGGAGAAACTTTAAGTTCAGTAGCAAGGAAAGCTCTATATCTGGCTGTATCTAAAATCCCGGCCATTCCTAAAACTCTTGATCTGTCAAGACCTGAGAATTTATGAGCAGCATAAGTCATCACATCTAATGGGTTAGATACAATTATTAAAATAGGATTATCAGAATATTTCAAAATATTCTCTGTAACACTGGTAACAATCTTTGCGTTTGTTGAAATAAGATCATCTCTACTCATTCCGGGCTTTCGAGGCAGACCCGCCGTAATCACAACTACATCTGATCCCGCAGTTGCTGCATAATCATCCGTACCAATTAATTGAGTTGAATAATAATCTATTGGTGCTTGCTGCCAAGTATCCAAAGCCTTGCCTTCCGCAAAATCACCTTTGATATCCACTAAAACTACTTCTTTGGCTACATCATCATGTGCTAAAACATTCGCTACTGTAGCTCCAACATTCCCGGCACCTATTACAGTTACTTTACTCATTTGAAAAATTTTATTTTAAAAATTAGATTCATTTCGAAACGCAAATAAACAAATTTTTGATGCAAATCAAAAGTAATTATACTCATAACTTTAATAAACGGTTACAGTTTCCTATATTTGGGTAAATTAAAGGCACGGATATGTCGTTTGACATTATAAATCGTTTATTTATTACCTTTTCAATAGTTTTATTGACCGGCTCGCTATATTCCCAATACAGCTATTTAGATGTTGCTGATCAAGAATTGATCGCCGAACGCCTATTAAAAAACAAACAACAACTTAAGCAAAATCCTATTGAATTGCGAAGTGATGAGTACTTGTATGTACCGATAAATTTTGTAATATTTCAAAGTAATTATAAATCATCTAATTTAAAATACGCTGATATATTAGATATAATCTGTAACCTAAATTCCTATTATTACGATTCGAAAATTAGATTTTTTCTAGCTTCCGAACCTGAATTTGCTATCAATCAAACAATATATGAGGATCCTTTGAGCAATAAAAGTATCGTAGAATTAACAAAATTGAAAGATTTCACGGCCCTAAATATTTTTATAACTTCTAATGCCTTCTTATCACCACAATTTCAAAATATTGTTGCTTACTATACACCTCAAAATGATTGGATTATGATAAATGAAAATGAGATTTTAAATTCTAACTCTCATTTTCTGGCACATGAAGTCGGACATTACTTTTCTCTTTTACACACTTTCAATGGATGGGAATCTCAACCATATAATAGGAATACACACGGGCAGCAAGCCGGGATTTTAGCGCCTGACGGCATCACATTAACTGAACAAGTCAAAAGAGATAATTGTGAAAACGAAGGTGATTTCATTTGTGATACTTCACCTGATTACAATTTTGGCTATGGTTGGATAAAAAATGGAGATACCTGCCATGAGTTTGATCAAGAGGTTTATGATCCTGCAAATCAACCTGTAAATCCAGAAGAATCTAATATTATGGGTTATTTTCTAGGTTGTAATAATTACTATTTTAGTGAAATACAACAGCAAATAATGGAGATAGACTATCTTTCCGAAAAACGAAATTCTTTAAGATGGCACAATATCGTTCATGAAGTAAAAATTGAGGAAGAGGTAGCTTTATTAACGCCTCTTGATAATGAGGGTGTTTTAGAAAGGAACGTTAGACTCGAATGGTCTCCTATTGAAGATGCTACTGCCTATCTACTTCAAGTTGTAAATGCGGGTCAAAATAGTATTGTAATTCTGGAGAAAGTAATTAGTCAAAATTTTTATTTATTAAATAACTTGGAAAACGGAAACTATACGTGGAAAATAAAGCCACTTAATCAAACTTATAATTGCTCTAATTTTTCAAATATGAGTAGATTTAGTGTCGATAATAGTCTTTCTATAATCCCAGGAGAAAATAATAGAGCGCAAATTCAGCTCATACCCAATTTTCTCGGAACAAATTCTCTTAAAACGTCATTATATATATCGAACAATCAAAGTATCAAAATAAACGTTGATCTTTATGATATTAATGGAAGACTTATAGAGAATTTATTTTTTGAACAGATGTTACCCAATGGGACAAATTCCCTACCTCTTCCAATCAATCAACAACTCAACGCAGGTGTATTTCTTCTAAGAGTTTACTCTTATGAGTTTGAAAAAACATTAAAATTGATTATTCAGTAATTTTTTATATTTATATCATTAAACATCAAATAATGAAATTATTTTTAAACATTTTGTGCCTATTAATAGGTTTACAAGCTTATGCGCAACACGACCATAGATATTGTGGAACTCCTGATATAAAATCAGCGTGGCTTACAGAATATCAAAAGAATCCGGACGCCTATTCTCATATGAGATCGAGCAATGATACTTTGTATATTGCATTAACAGTACATAACGTAGGGTCTGACATAAATAATTTATTTCCTATTACTTCAGTATTTAATGCCTTATGTAAGCTCAATAATGATTTCAAACCTTATAAAATATTATTTTATTTAAAAAGACCGGTTAGAAATATTATAAATTCTACATGGAATGATCATACATTTCAACAAGGAAACAATATGATGTTACAAAACAATTTTAACGATTCAGCGAATTGCTATATAGTTTCTAATCCAGCCGGCACATGTGGTTATTTCAGTCATGGAGGTGGTGCCGTTGCACTAAGCAAATCCTGTTTAGGTGGAAACAACACAACATGGACACATGAGTTAGGTCATTTTTTTAGTTTGCCTCATACCTTCGTTGGATGGGAAGGTGAAGAGTATGATCCATCTAAACCTACACCAACAAGCGTTGGAAACAGAGTAGTTGAATTAGTAGATAGAAGCAATTGTCATTTTGCAGCGGATGGGTTTTGTGACACAGAGCCGGATTATCTTTCTGATAGATGGACTTGTAATGGTGATGGAGAGAGCAACGTAATTCAAACTGATCCTAAAGGTGAAACCTTTAAGTCAGATGGCACTTTATTCATGTCCTACTCAAATGATGCATGTACTACAAGATTTTCCGAGGAGCAGGTTGACGCCATGAGAGCAAATATGCTGAGCCAAAATATCAGAATGACAGCTACAGTTCAACCGTATGAGTCATTTCAGACATCTTTGGATGTAAGTTTTATCACTCCAAATGAAACTGAAGTTAATTCCGGTGAAGAATTAATCATTGAATGGGAACCTGTGGATCAAGCTTATGGCTATCAGGTTCAGGTTTCCAGAAATTCAACATTTACTTTCCCCGACCTATTTACGACAACTGAAGCGCCGGAGATTGCTATAAACTTCGGTTCAAATAAACCAAATACAACCTATTATGTAAGAGCAAGAGCCTTTATTCCGCATAATTTCTGTACAGAGTTTTCTGAACCTATGACATTCAATAAAATGCCATCGACATCTGTTGTTGATAACGAGTTTAATAATTCAATGAATATTTTCCCTAACCCTATTCAGTTAGATGGAACTTTGAATATAAATGATGTTCCTGAAAATCTTGATTATCAAATAGTTAGTAATACAGGTCAAATATTACAAACCGGAAATTTAAATTTCGGAAATAATAAAATTGCCTTGAATTCTGCGCTGCCTGCGGGATTTTTAGTCTTACGAGTATTTAATGAAGATAAACACGCCATATTTAAAGTTCTTGTACAATAATCGAGAGATATTAAAAAATAAAAGGGATTTTGATAGATAGTATCGGAATCCCTTTTATTTTTTGGAGACTTTCATTTAATCTATTAGAAATATTATCGATTTAATTCTAAATTACAGTAGAGAATTGGTAATTTTGCCCCGGCTAAACCAAATGCAAATTATAAAAATTAACGAATATGAATTTACATGAGTATCAAGGAAAAGAATTATTAAAAAGTTATGGTGTTGCTATTCAAGAAGGTGAAATAGCAAATACCTTAGAAGAAGCTGTTCAAGCATATGAAAGAATAACAGCGCAGACAAATAGTTCTTTTGCCGTTGTAAAAGCTCAAATACATGCAGGTGGAAGAGGAAAAGGTGGAGGAGTAAAAGTGGTAAAGAATTTAGACGATTTAAAAGAAAAAGCTAGCGGTATTCTTGGCATGATGTTGAAAACACCTCAAACCCCAGGCGGGATGGAAGGTCCGGGAAAGCTGGTTAATAAAATACTAATTGCTGAAGACGCATATGCGCCGGATTTTAATGCTTGCAAAGAGTATTATGTTTCAGTTTTAATGGACAGAGCTTCCAAAAGAAATGTAATCATTTACTCAACGGAAGGTGGGATGGATATAGAAAAGGTTGCTGAAGAGACGCCGGAATTAGTTCATTCGGAATTTGTTGACCCTACTTTGGGTTTGATGGCTTTCCAAACCAGAAAAATTGCATTTAATTTAGGTTTGAGTGGAAAAGCATTCAAAGAAATGACAAAATTCATATCGAATTTATATACTGCATTTGTAAAATCTGACGCTTCTCTTTTTGAAATCAATCCTTGCCTTCACACAGCTGATGATCGAATTTTAGCTGTCGACTGTAAAGTTACATTGGATGACAATGCCTTGTATAGACAACCGGCGCTAGCGGCCATGAGAGATACTTCGGAAGAAGATCCTACAGAAGTCGAAGCAAAGGAGTTTGATTTAAATTATGTTAAGCTTGATGGGAATGTGGGATGTATGGTAAATGGGGCAGGTTTAGCAATGGCAACCATGGATATAATTAAATTATCAGGGGGTGAGCCGGCTAATTTCTTGGATGTTGGTGGAACAGCAGATGCAGCTAGAGTGGAGCAAGCTTTCAGGATCATCATGAAAGATCCAAATGTCAAAGCGATATTAATCAACATTTTCGGAGGTATTGTAAGATGTGACAGAGTAGCCAATGGTGTTGTTGAAGCTTATAAAAACATTCCGGATATTTCAATCCCTATAATTGTGCGACTTCAAGGTACAAATGCTGATATAGCAAAGGAAATTATTGACAAATCAGGTCTAAAAGTATATTCTGCTATCACATTGCAGGAAGCCGCGAATCTTGTGACTAAAGTTTTAAATTAAATTTTGTTTAAATACAATTTTAAGGGGCAATCAAATCAATTAGATTGCCCCTTTTTTTATATTTACTTTTAATTAATTAAATATGGAAATTTTTTCCCTTCTAGAGCTTAATCAGTATATAAGACAAACCCTGGCTCTTAATTTCCCGGACGAATATTGGGTTGAGGCTGAATTGTCGAATGTTAAAGAATCCAGAGGAAATATTTATTGTGATTTGGTAGAAATCGACCAACTCAGAGGGATTGTTTGTGCGCAGGCCAATGCAGTTTTATGGAAAGACGCACATAAGAATATAGTTAAAGCAATAGGTACTGACTTTAATAAAATTTTTAAAAATGGTTCCAATGTAAGATTGAGGGTCCTAGTAGAATATCATGAGCGCTACGGACTCAAATTAAATATTAAGGATATCCAACCGGAATTTACATTGGGATTCCATGAACAAGCAAGACAAACCACCATTAGTTTCCTTATCAGCAACGGTTTTCTTGAATTAAATAAAACGAAATTATTACCGGGAGCAATCAAAAATGTAGCAGTAGTTTCTTCACCTACTGCAGCCGGCTACCATGATTTTATAAAACAATTAACAGAAAACAATCTTGGTTATACATTTAATATTACCCTATTTCCGTCGGCAATGCAAGGAGCTTTAGTATCACCAAATATTATTGAACACCTTGATAATATCAATAAATTTAGTGAAAAATATGATGTTGTTACAATAATTAGAGGCGGAGGCTCAAAGCTTGACCTCAGTGATTTTGATGATAAGCAACTGGCCATTGCCATAGCACAGGCACAAATTCCGGTATTGACAGGCATCGGTCATGAAATAGATTCCTCTATCGCTGATTTGGTATCTTATAAAAATCTCAAAACACCGACCTCAGTAGCTGCCTACATTCTTGATTACAATCAAAATGCCGAAAAGGGTCTAACAGACCTAATTGAGGAGCTAAATCTTAGATTACAGAAAAAACTCAATGATTCTCAATCTGTATTAGAACGCCAACATTTCTTCTTTAAAAATCTTATTTTTAATGTTATAAATAGGAAAGCTACCGGAATAACTCAAATTAAAACCAGAATTACAGGTCATCTTTTTAATCAAATTAAAGAAAAGGATTTAAAATTTTCCGAATATCTTTTAAATATTACTAAGGCAGATCCAGGAATTTCCCTTGAAAAAGGATATGCTATATTAGAACAAAATGGCAAAAAAATAAAGTACATTGGAGAACTTAATTACTCAGATCTTTCCATTTTTTTAAATGATGGAAAAATTATTGCAACACCTAAAGAAATCTTAAAGAATGAAAAATAAGTTTAAGCAGATCGAAGAAAAACTAGCTAGAATTGCCGAAGAAATGAAGGATCCTGAATTATCTATCGATGATCTGATGGCCAAAGCAAAAAAAGCATACGAACTAATAGAAGAAGGTAAAGCATATCTTAATGAGGCTCAATCTAAGATAGAACAATGGAGTCAATCTAACGATTAAGATTTCGCCTCGATGCTCTCAACTTAAGGAAAGATGTATTCCATCTTCTTAATTTATCTTCATTCCGTTTTGATAGGTGCAATATCAATATTGTTAACATCATTCCAATAATTGCTCCAAAAAACGTGTCTATAAAAAAATGATGAAAGAAATAAACACGAGCAAGTCCTGTCATCACTCCTGCAAAAAAGAGTAAAATTACGAGATAAATTTTCTTAAAATTCAATAACAAAAAGACACACAGTACAAATGCTCCCGCTGAATGATAAGAAGGCATACTCGTATCTTGGGTCAAAATTTCAGTATAATCCGACAGATTTAAAGCCTCTAACATCCCTTGCTCATTAAAAAATGTCAAGGGTCGGGGCTTAACAAAATAAAGTTTAAGTGCAAGAATGACTATTACATTGATAGCAACTAGTACTGCAAAAATTAAGCCCCTTCTGACATTATAAAAACCGACTATTAAAACAGCCAGAAAATGCACTATAGGCTCACCTAATAAGTTAAATAGAGAAAATATAACATCGGCAAATCGACTTCGGTGAATATCTAGAAATATAGAAATATCTGAAGTCTCTACGTAAGAGGTTAAATAAAAACCAATTAAGAGATAAATAGTCACACAGATATAAAAAATAATTAAAACAGGATCTGAATCATTTTTGCGCATTCGAAAATTTTTTATTCCTAAACAATTTCTTCACCCATGAGAAATCAATAGATAACTTCTGATCATTCATGGCCTTATACGTCAATAATAAACTTAGAGGTAATAGGATTAAACAAGGCATATAAGCTGCCATCACCGGATTTATATCACTACTTTCTGTGATTTTCTTGAAAGCAATAGTTAGCATTATGAATATCACAAAAAATATAACAGCAATCAAAAAGCTATAACCGAAGCCACCTTTTCTTACAATTGCTCCCATCGGCGCACCAATCAAAAGAAAAATAATACAAATTAATGCCAGACTAAATTTTTCATGCAATGTATAAATATGCATTTTCTTTGCATGTTTATGAACATTCGAATTTGCAATGGCTACTTGATATCCTCCCATAGCATTCCTTATTGAGGATTTCGTCAACTCGAGCAGTTTCGATTGATCCTTTTTCGAGAATGCTAAATAAATAGCATCGATGTCAGCTTCCAAGCTATCCTTGTTAAAATTGGCATAGGAAGGCATCTTAATTACCGGACTGCGGGAAGTGGGATTAATCTTATTTTCGGGAATTATTTCATCTTGTGCTATTTGATCAGAAACCTCGCGATTGACTCTCTTCAAATACTCCTCATTATTCTGATTATCAGAATTGTCTGTATTCGTTAAGCTATCCTGAGAAGAAGCTTGATCTTCTTCATTTTCTCTTGCAGGTTCATCATCAGTTTTAGATCTATATTTAGTAAGTTCTACCTTATTTTCTTCCAAAATAGGAGTATAATTTCTCATCAAAGAAGCATATTCATAATCGACACGTAGAAAAGACTCTTCCAATTTAAATTCAATTGTATCAATTGCGTCCCTCAATTCAGCGACTGAAAGGATCTTTTGATTATTTTTGAAGTTGTCCTCATCCCTTTTGGTAAGTTTGAATTCAGACATATCGAAAACTTTAAGATAGGTCGTAAATTCTGATCTTAGCATCTGTGGCCCGGCATTCAAATTTTTAGGACCGGACTTTTGCAGCTCCTGAACTTGATAAACACTATCCAAATCCATAATAAAAAAGTTTTGATCGTCAGTACTGTACATCTTCCCTGTCTTCGCGAAAAGATAATTATACAAACCATTATTACTCTCTCCTAGATTGTAAATTCTGACATCTTCAATTGTTTGTCCGTCGGATTTTTTGTTTTTTATATGAATTGCATAACCTTGAAAATCAAGATTAAAAAGGCCGGGTTGGAGATTCAGTGCAGGCTTTGCTGTTCGTATTTCGTACAAACGCGTATAAAATTTTAATTCCGCATAGGGAATAATGAAATCTGAACAAATATAAGAAAAGCATGCTACTAGGGTTGAAAGTCCGATAAGCGGACTCATTACTCTAAATAATGACACACCGGCTGACTTAAGACTCGACAATTCATTTTTCTCCCCCAGATTTCCCATTACCATAACCCCTGCAAGCAATACACTTATCGGAATTGACATAGGAAGTAGTCTGATCGTAGCGAAATAAATGAGCTCTAATAATGTATACAATCCCAAACCTTTACCTGCAATTTCATCGATCCAAACCCACAAAAATTGCAAGACCAGAATAAATGTGGCAATAAAAAATGTGGCTATTAAGGGCGGCAAAAAGCTCTTTATAAGTAGTCGATCTATTATTTTCAATCCCATCATACTGCCGGCAAAATTAATCTATTTGACCTTGAAACATAAAATGTTACAAGTTAATTTAACGTTTAAATTCGATAATTAATTTAAAAATCTGAAAATAAGAAGATTTACTGAAGTAACTATTAACAATGCTAGGATAAAAAATTTCGTGGGAAGGTACTCTTTTGGCTTGATATTATGTTTAATTTTTAAATAGGCCATAAATACTACTTTTTCTACAAAAAATGCAATGACTGTGGCTATAGCTACCCCTACCAGACCTAAAAATTGAATGAAAATTAAACTTAAAACAAAATTGACCAAAATTTCAATAAATAATCCAAAGTTCAACCATTTTGATTTTCCTATTGCTATTATTACCGTATTGGAATAAATAAGTCGGCTGAGCAAAAGAATTAAATACAGATTAAATATATAAGCGCTTTCTGTAAATTCTTCACCAAGTATCATTCCGAATAAATACGGACTGCCGAGAACTAGTAGACAAACTAATGGTACCAGCCACTTTAATAAATCGTGTGATTTCTGCTTTATTTCCGCTAAACCAGCCGGCAAATCAGAACTTAGTTTGTAGACTAATCCAACACCTAAAGAAATAATAATAGTTTGGACAAGAGGAAGTTCTCTAGCGCCATATCTGAATATAGCAAATTCAGATTTATCATCATAATACCAATTTACTAGCCAATTATCGAAAACAAAACTAATACTTCCCATTGCAGAATATAACAAGAGCGGTAAAGAACATCGCGTCCAATAAACGAGCTTCTTCTTATCAAAGGTAAATAAAGAAAAAGAGGGTAATAAGAGCAACAAAGCTGAAATGAACTGAAGAATAGACATTAGCAACATTGCACATAATAATTGACCCAAGTTAAATCCTAAATAGAAGTGGAATGCAAAAACACTTAAATAGGATATAAAAAATATAAGTGTAAAAAGATGTCCACGTTTAACACCCTTATTAGATATCAGTATTCCTTGAGTAAAAAATATCGGTGATTGCAAGGCCATGTAACCTAAAAAGTAATTGAATTCAAATTGCCATGCATCTAAATTGAAAATAACGATAATTAAGTCCTGCGCAAAAAATATTATTGCAGATAATAAAACACCAATCAAGGTGATAAATGTGAAAGCACTGAACGAAAAAGCTCTTAGGTCTTCATTTGACTCGCCACTTACCTTAAGAAATGCAGTAAAAAACCCATTATACCAAAATAAGTTAACTACAAAAGAAATAAACAATAAACTCTCAAATGTACCGATTTCATCTAGACTAAATGTAGATCTGGCGACCAAAATACTTCCTACGATGACAGCCAATTGTCTGAATACATTAAAAACCTGAAGCATCAATGTGCCGTCAACAGTAAACTTTTTGGGTAATATTTGTTTGAGTAAATCCATTTATTTAAAGGAGAGCTACGTCCCATTCACGAAAAGTAACTCCTAATTCCGCTAATTCTTTTAAAACAGGGATATAAATTTCTTTTTCAATAGGTATTTTAACGCCTACACCTTTATAATTTCCAGATAAAAGATGTTTCGTAAAGATAGCTAAAGGTAAGCCAACTAATTTGCTCATCGCAGTATCCTCCTTATTGGCTCCTCTTTGTATCATTGTCGAAACAGCTTTTCGCTTTTGATGCTCTAATATATAAATAAATTCATGTTGCATAATGACCAGATCCTTGTCATCCTCTTCCATATGCCATTTATCAAGAATTAAATCATATAGGAGTTCTGCTAAAGTTCCTGACTTTCTTTTGATTGGTAAATCAGAGAATAATCCAAGCCATTCTAATTGATAGAAAACTTTGGGATTATCCAAATTTAAAAAATTCTTAACTTTCGTTTCTGCGGTATCCAAATTGCCGGGAAACAAGGAATGAATTAAATCTTTGTAAGTTTTTATAGAATCTAAGTCAAGTATAGTTTGATTCTCTGTCAATCCCAATTCTATCAAACTATCCCAAGCTTGTGAAAAACCGAGGTGTCGTAAAGTACCACGCTTCAGAGTTTTTACCTCTTTAATACCATATATTTCTAAATAATCCAATGAATTGCGATTAGCATAACCCTCAAAATGACCTGAGCCTAGTACATCGACTACCTCAACTTCTTTAAATAACCTATTGTAGGGAACAAATGCATTTTTCCCATCTTGACGAAATTGGGCTACCCCTTGTCCTGCTTTGACAACGTTCATAGGATTCCATGTGATTTTATAATGCCATGGATTATTATCACTGGCTACATCTATCAAGCCTCCTGTATATGATTTAAACGAGATTAACTCTCCGCCCGCTTCCTTTATTTCATCAATTTTTAACATTGCAGACATGTGGTCAATTCCGGGATCAAGCCCCATTTCACCTAAGAAAAGCAAATTCTGCTCTCCAAATTCAGCATTCAATTCCTTCATTGTACTGTCCAGGTAAGAAGCTGTCAATAAATGCGCATTGTATTTCAGACATGATTTTGCAACACTTATATGTAGAGACGGTGGCAACATAGATATGACCACGTCCGCTTTATTGATGAGTTCATCTCTTTGAGAACCCTCTAAGCTTAATTTAAAAACCTTCGAATTAGGACGATTTTTAGTTTTCGTTAAAGCCAATTCTTCATCTAAATCCGCTACCCAGACCTCCCAGTTGTTAATGTCGGCATGATCTATAAGATAATCTATCGCAGCCCCTGAAGACCTGCCCGCACCTAGAATAAGAATAATTTTACTCATCAAAAAAGTGTTTACTATTTAATAGAATAGTCCAAAATATTCAATGCAAATATTAAAAAATTAATTAATAAATAAAGAAATTAAAATGACGAATATTTAAACAGCGACTTATAAAAAATGACCTTTTTTATTCATCTTATCATTTAAATACTTCTGATTGACCTTGTTGGGAGGAATAATTAAGGGAACTCGTTCAACTATTTCGATTTCAGCCCTTTCTAAAGCTAATATTTTTGATGGGTTATTAGTTAAAAGCTTTAACTTTCGTATGTTAAGATCTTCCAAAATATATAATGCATTGGAATAATCCCGTCCATCATCCTGAAAGCCTAAATGCAAATTG
The DNA here is from genome assembly GCA_937894165.1 of uncultured Saprospiraceae bacterium. Lineage (GTDB taxonomy): Bacteria > Bacteroidota > Bacteroidia > Chitinophagales > Saprospiraceae > CALCSX01. The sequence continues at coordinate 21,381 of CALCSX010000182.1, forward strand.
GCTTCGTAAGTGTCTTGACCTGTATCCTGAAGTTTGTAAGCTCTCAGCTTATTAATAAGACCTATTCCCCTACCCTCTTGTCTTAGATAAATGAGAACGCCACCATGTTTCGAAATCATCTTCAAGGCTGAACTAAGCTGATTCCCGCAATCGCAACGCATGGAGTGAAAAATATCACCTGTAAGACATTCAGAATGCAGTCTTACTAATGGAATATCACTGGTCAAATCCAAGCCCTCGGATACCAATGCCAAATCCGGAGAATAATTATCAATTGATTCTGAATATGCTTTAAATATAAAATTGCCATAATCCGTAGGCATTACTGCCTCTTCAATCATCTTCATAATATGAGTCTATATTCATGTTCAAAAGGTTAACATGAATATTCTAGATTAGTTGAGAATCTATTTTTTCACCATTAGATCCCGCCCAATGAATAACATTAGAAAACCAATAGCAAATGCGACCATTGTAAGCATTAATATCAACATAATTCCTGAGTTTTAATAAATATATATTTTCAGAAATAATTTAAAGGAATTCTGTCACAAAGATATTAAAATGACGTTAATATAAAAATGAAATCACTTAATTATTCCCTTGCAAATACAACATTACGAGCTAAAATGAGATCTGTTTCTATTTTTTAAAAGCAAAATTCGTATTTTGTCCAAAATTTAGCAGAATGGATTTAAACGGAAGGATTATCATTATTTCAGGTGGCAGTAGTGGAATAGGCAGAGCTACAGCAGCATTGTTGAAAAATGAAGGTGCTGAGATACTTATTACCGGGAGAAATAAAGAGAAGCTTTTTAGAACAGCCTTTGAATTGGGCGTACACGCTAAGCAGTGTGATATATCGAATGAAATAGAGGTAATTGAACTTGCTGAATACGTCATACAAAAATTCAGCAAAATTGATGTGCTTATAAATAATGCCGCTATTGCAGCTCCTCGCAAGGATTTTGAGAAAATAGATTCAAGTCACTTTATCAAGCTATTATCTAATAATCTCCTTGGCCATTTTCATATGAGCAAAGCATTTATTCCACATTTCAAGAAGCAAAAATCCGGAAACATCATAAATATTGGCTCTTCCAGCGCCTTAAAAGGGTACGCGAAAGGCGCGGAATATGTTAGTTCTAAATTTGCATTAAGGGGCATGAACGAATGTCTGAGGGATGAATTGAGACCATTTAACATACG
>CALCSX010000183.1 GCA_937894165.1 uncultured Saprospiraceae bacterium
TGGGTAATGCGTAAAATCATAATCCTCAATCTCTATTTCTATGAAAAAGCCTACAGATTTCTTCACACCCCAATACCCTGCTTCATTCTGCACCCTTACGAATATCTCATGAAACCCGGGAAGCAGACCGGTCAAATCCGGCAAAAGAGTCTCATCGTAAAACTCCACTGCAGGATTGATATGAACCACATAACCATTGCCCGCCCCCGGATCTTCGCCATAGAAATATTCTAACTTCTTTATATTCCCGGCTTCTACAAAATCCTCCTGAATTGTAATGCCCTTGACCACAAATAAATTCAAAGGAAAACTCCAAAAACCCGCATCATTTTTCACTCTAAAAAACAACTTGCTAATTCCCACCGGCAGATCATCTGTGTCAAAATCAAATAAACTGTTGATCATAGAATCTTGGGAAACTACAATAGAAATCCCCTGCCCCGGCCCCGGATCGTCACCGATAAAATACTCCGCTGCAACAATCCCCGCACCCATGCCCGGCAAATCGTACACATCTACTATCTCTGAAATGGGACAATAGCCATCATCAACAGTAACTGTGTATAATCCGGAGGAAAGTCCTGTCAGGATAGCAGTTTCCCCACCATTTGACCAGTTGAAATCATAGATAAAACTGCTTCCACCAGATGCCTGGACCAGCACCGAAGCATTATTTAAACCATTATTGGAAGGATTTACAGTAATTTCGAGCTCGGGAGAATGTCGCGAATCAACATGCACCACATTACTAATTCTGCTCCTTCCCGTTATATCATTGTATCTCACTTGATAATATCCAGTACTGCCCACTTCGATTTCCTGCAACATAGAACCGGTATTCCAGATCCAATTGCTGCCTGCAGGAGCAGTAAGCAAAACTGTTTCAGCGTTGCAAAGTGCTGTAGATCCTGTGATCATTATGGTACTATCCGGAATAGGACCAACTGTAATTTGCTTTATAAGGGAAAAAGTCCCCGGACATAATAAATCCAAATCTTCGACGCTCAGCTTTACATCGTACATACCCGGCTGAGCAAAGATATGTGAAATATCCTCAGTAGTATAGTCGATTGTCTCATTAACATCAATATCCCAGGAGAATTCCAACTCCTCTGAAAATCCAATTCCGGTAAATTCAAAACTTACATTTTCACTAGCCTGCGGATCTTCACTCACGATAAAATCTAAAACCGGAGTTTCACAATCCTCCTCTTCTACCACTTCCACTGATACCGAAAATACCGAGCTCCAATTATTATCCAACTGACGAACCCGAACAGCAAAAGTGTAAGTTCCCGGTTCCAGAGCCTCTAAGTTGATGGTCCTTGAAATATCTATTTCTTCATCGAAAGGGATCTGGATGGGAGTGCCATTTCCGACTCCCGGATCTTCATCGATAAAATATTCTGCATAAATAAGATTATTTTCAATAAAATTTTGCTCGCTGATGCCCCAATCAGTAGGATTTATGTTGAAGAATCTAGGTTGCGCGACCTGCCAGAAGCCATTGTCGCTTTGCGTTCTTACACACAATAAATGAAATCCAGGCGCTATTCCCTGTAGATCCACCAAAAACTCCTCATCTATATCCTCCCCCGGACTGCCTATCGGAATGGCTATACCCTGACCAATCCCCGGATCAGTATCTATAAAATATTCAGCCCCCACAATCTGCTGCTGAGCCTCCCCTCGCGCCGCAATGAGCAGCGATAGAGAAAGTATCAAAATATAATATATACAATTCTTGTACATCGGGAAAGGATTTAAGATAGGAGAATCTAGTTTCTAACCGTCGCCTGAATTTGCCCTTGTAGTGTTCCATTCACAGGCACAGAGCTATTGGGCAAGCCTACAGCCAGCACGATAGGAGTGTAGGAATTCTTAGGCATATTATTGCTGACCGGAGAAGGCCCGCCTGTAATCCCAATGTCCGTACCACCAGTCCCTGCTTCTATCGCCGGTGACCCTGCCTCCAGGCTGTAATCATGATCATAGCTGAAGTTGCCACCCAGCGAAGGATAATCCGCAAATGCCGGATCCATATTGATGATATTATCTGAGCCCGTATTCTCCGGCTGACCCACAGGCACTATAGGAGGGAGGGTATTGTCATTACAAATATAGGTGATGTTGTTATTGAAGGTAGAACCAACTGCGCCTTTGGGTTCTGCTTTGTAGAAGATGCAGTTTTCTATGATGGCACCTTGGATGCCTAGAAATGCATCGTCAACTTTATTCATGAAGATACAATTCCTAATTATTAATTCTCCGTTAAAATCTTTTGGTGTATTAACAGTACCGCTTCTGATATGCTGACTTGATGAATTATTAATAATGCAATTCTCGAATCTGATGTCTTCAAAAATTGTAGTTTGAGTTAAGTTAAAATTATTCAGTATTATACAATT
>CALCSX010000184.1 GCA_937894165.1 uncultured Saprospiraceae bacterium
GTTTCATTCAATTTTCTCAACTTTTCAGGCTCTTTTTTATATTCATCTTCCGCCAAAGCATTTGTAAATTGAACTACTTTTTCTTCATCTTTATTGAGTAAAGCAAAATTTAGGTCAGCTCTATTGGCAAATAAACCCGATTTTTTTGGATACAGGCTTTGGTAATGAGCTTTTGCTTCTTCTAACAATACTTCATATTGAAATTCGAAGGCTTTGATAACCGCAGCCATGCAGACTTTATTAATTTTTTCTTCAACTTTGTCGTCACCCAATTCTTTTTGAAGCTGAGGAATTAGAGGTTTTAGTGCTTCAAAATATTTAGAATCTGATTCCTGGACTCCGAAGTACAAAATCATTGCCTCGGTATTTGATAAATCCTCAAGATTTTTGCCTTTAAAATAAGATTGTGCAATTTCTTTAGTCGGTTTTCCGGCTTCGGAGAGTGTTTTGATGTATTCCAGCACAAAGCTTTCTTCTCTATTGCCATTTTCATAAAGGATGGCCATTTCTTTGGTAGGATTAAACTTATCGAGGGCCTGATCAGCTTGCACCATTAATTTATTAGCTTCCTGGAAGCCGGTAAGCTTATGGACGATCTCTTCGTCCGGACTTATAAAAAGTAGCGTCGGATAGGCAGTTACTTTGAAGAGGGAGTTAAGCTTAGGACCCTCTCCTTTTTCCATATCAATTTTGAAGGAAATAAAATGCTCTCCAAAATGTTTGGTCACAGCCTGATGAGTAAATGTAAGCTGATCCATTTTTTTGCAGGGTCCACACCAGGAGGCATAAGCATCCACAAAAATTAATTTTTTCTCGGCTTTAGCTTTTTCTACTACTTCAGCCCAGGTTCCATTCTCAAACGGAATGCCCTGCGCAAAACTAATTTGTCCAAAAGCTAATAGAAAAATCACAAAAGTAAATAGTCTACACATCCCAATTATTTCTTCTATAAACGTAATAATACTATGAATGTTACACAGCGAGGATAAAAATAGTGTCTTTCCTTATCCGAGTGAATTTACTGAATAGAATCGTTTTTTTGCTGAAGCATTTCTAAAATTTGGTCTTCATTTTTGCCTAGCATTGATATCAGTAGCTCAACTTGCGTCGCCATCTCTGTATCCGGATATTTTTCCAAATAAAGGTTGTAGTGTTTTTCTGCCTCAGGTACATCAGATAAATCTCCATCATAGGTGAAGGCTTGAAGAAATAGTGCATCTGAAGCTTTGGTATGTTGCGGGTATTTTGTCCACAAAGTCTCCCAATAGTCGATAGCTTTTGAGAATTTGCCCATCCCTCGCGCTACGTCTCCCCCTTTGAACAGCAAATCCGGCGTCTTGCTACTGTCAGGAAAATTAGAATAATAGGTGTCTGTCAATTCCAAAATTTTATTTCCTAAAATGGTATCCTGTCTGACATTGTAGTCTATATTTTTCAATTCAGATGACAATTGATCCAATTCCGCTTCGATTTCGTTGGCACTCATTTGCGAATTATTGGAATTACTCGCACAGCTTGATATGAATGCTATTACAAGGAATGATAGTAGAATTTGTTTCATAATTATTTTTTATGGGATAAATTTACAAAATAATAGCAATTCCATTATTGCCTCTGATCAAAAGCTTTAATTTTAGGCGATAATATTATAAATTGAAAAGATGTCATTCTCCCGAATAAATTTTTTTAAACATTTAGCCCAAACCAGTCCGGAGCCTCTCGCTTTAGAGATCGTCAATGCCGAAGGGATGTATTTGATCGATTCTGAGGGGAAAAAGTACATGGATCTTATAGCAGGGATAGGGGTCTCAGCACTTGGACATAAACATTCCGCTATTGTTAAGGCCATTCAGAGTCAGGCTGAAAAATTTATCCATACCATGGTTTATGGTGAATTTATATTATCTCCGCAGGTGGAATTGGCCCGGCAACTTACTGAAATATTGCCGAAAAAATTGAATTCTGTGTATCTGGTCAATTCAGGGACGGAGGCGATTGAAGGTGCGATGAAACTGGCTAAACGCTACACAGGAAGGAATAAATTTGTTGCTGCCCGCAAGGCCTATCACGGTAGTACCCAGGGTGCGATGAGCTTGATTAGTGAAGCTTGGTTTGTCGATGCTTTTAGCCCTATGTTGCCTAATATCAGTTTTATAGATTTTAATAGTTCAGAAGACCTTGCTAAGATTGATGAGGATACAGCGGCCGTCATTTTTGAGACGATTAAGGCAGAGGAGGGAATTTATCTTCCTGAAAATAATTATTTAAGAAAAGTTCAGGAGCGTTGCAAACAAGTGGGAGCCTTATTTATTCTTGACGAGATTCAAGCCGGTTATGGCAGGACGGGGAAAATGTTCGCTTTTGAGCATTTTGATATTGTTCCTGACATTCTTTGCTTGGCGAAGGCCTTCGGGGGCGGCATGCCCATAGGAGCTTTCATAGCAGACAAGGAAATCATGAAATCGCTTACACACGATCCGGTTTTGGGACACATTACGACTTATGGAGGGAATCCGGTTTGTGCTGCGGCAGCATTGGCGGCCTTGCGCTCTATATTGGAAGGACCTTATCTCAATGAAGTCGACGCTAAAAACAAACTTATTTGCTCAATCTTGGACAGAGAAGGTCTCGAATATCGGCAAATTGGACTTTGGTTTGCAGTTGAGGCCGGGTCATTTGAAAATGTACTTTCAATAGTAAAAAAGGGGCTGGAGCAAGGGATATTAGTGGATTGGTTTCTTTTTAATCAGAACTGTATTCGCATAGCTCCCCCTTTGGTGATTTCGATGGCAGAAATTGAGGAAGGGATAGGCGCTTTGGCTAGAATTATACGTGATCATTCGTATTGATCGAGAAATATGGGAGGATCTTTTATTTACAAATCAATTTAAATCGCATTAAATGCAGATATCATCGTTGGACTGGCTGGTAATTGTTCTGTTTTTTGTCATAACCTTGTTTATTGGGCTTATTGTAGCGAGGAAAGCCGGGAAAAACAGTGTTGAATTTTTCCTTTCCGGGAGAAATATGCCGTGGTGGTTACTGGGCGTATCGATGGTAGCGACGACATTTTCTGCTGACACACCCAATCTGGTGACGGATATTGTGAGGACAAATGGTGTAGCGGGAAATTGGGTATGGTGGTCGTTTTTGTTGACGGGAATGCTCACTGTCTTTATTTATGCGAGGTTGTGGCGGAGGTCCGGCATTACGACCGATTTAGAGTTTTATGAGATGAGGTACAGCGGGGATGCAGCTAAGATTTTGAGAGGATTTAGAGCGATCTATTTAGGCGTCTTTTTCAATGTGATGATCATGGCCAGTGTGATGCTGGCGGGGATAAAAATCAGTGGAATCCTTTTGGGCATTAGTCCGATTCAGACTGTCTTATTGGTTTCGGTGATTACGGTGATCTATTCGAGTATGGGGGGATTGCGCGGGGTGTTGTTTACGGATTTTTTCCAGTTTGCTTTAAGTATGGCGGGGATGATTTTCGCAGCGGTTTATATAGTAAATATGCCGGAAATAGGGGGTTTGGAACAATTAATATCACATCCGGGGGTAATTTCTAAAAAAGATTTTTTTCCTGATTTCAGCAATCCGGAAGTGTATATTCCTTTGATGGTTGTTCCTTTGGCAGTGCAGTGGTGGAGTGTTTGGTATCCCGGTGCTGAGCCCGGCGGAGGTGGTTATATTGCTCAGCGGATGCTGTCGGCGAAGGACGAGAAGAATGCGGTTTTTGCCACGCTTTTATTTAATGTGGCGCATTATGCTTTAAGACCTTGGCCGTGGATTTTGATAGCTTTGGCCTCATTGGTTGTTTTTCCTGAATTATCGGATATTTCGAGTCGTTTTCCTAATCTTGATCCATCGATAGTGAAGGATGACTTAGCTTTCCCGGCGATGTTATCCTACCTCCCGCGCGGCTTGCTGGGATTGGTTATAGCGGCTTTATTGGCAGCTTTGATGTCGACACTCAGTACACATTTAAACTGGGGAAGTTCTTATTTGGTGCATGATTTTTATCAGCGGTTTTTACATAAGACTGCTTCTGAGAATCAATTGGTCAATGTAGGACGTATTTCTACGGTTGTATTAATGATTTTGGCTGCGATTTTGGCGCTATATCTCGAAAATGCGCTGCAAGCATTTAATATTTTACTACAGATAGGTGCAGGGACAGGGTTGTTGTTTATTATGAGATGGTTTTGGTGGCGTATTAATGCGACGAGTGAGTTAGTGGCTATGATTGTGTCATTTTTTGTCGCTTGTTATTTCGAATTCAGTTATGAGGGGGAATGGCCAAGCCATGTGAGACTGATAGTTGCGGTTGGAATTACGACGATATGTTGGGTGGTAGCAACCTATCTGGGTCCGGCTACAGACAAGAAAGTTTTGGTGAATTTCTACAAATTGATTAAGCCGGCATCGCTGGGGTGGAAGCCTGTGATTGCGGAGGGCATACGGAACAATTTAATGAGTGAAAGTGATGTAGTTGCAGGCAAATTACCGAGCCAAATTGCAATGATGTTTGCAGCTTGCATCGTGGTCTACAATATTCTATTTGCTATAGGGTTTTTAATTTATCAGGAGCTCACTAATTTTGCGATTTGCAGCGTTATAGCGCTTGTGTTTTCTGTTTTTATTTATAGAATTTGGTTTCGCTCCAAAGAATAATCTCTGAAAGAAAATCCCAAATACTTCGTTATTCTCGTCTTTGAATCAGTCATTTATGACTTATAAACTCCTTGAATTCAAATACTTCGAAAGCCTTGTCTTTTGAATTTTCTTTTCAGAGGGTATTTTATTGATTTCTTCTTAGCGTCACCCTGAAGAGGAAGCAGATTTTTGCTTTTAAAATAAGATTACACACTCTTCAGGGTCGGCGTACTGCGGGGTTCCGTGACTTCCCGATGGTCGTCACCAAGCCCTTCGTTTGCCTGACGCGGGGATCCGGAGATCAAAATATTTATACAATCTCAGAAAGTCATCATTTTGTACAAGATCAAAAGGCTGGCGAGTAAGACAGAAAGGATGACATTAATGCGTTGCCAATTATTAGTAGCATCCTTCCAAGGCGGGTAAATGTGTACAAAATTTACTGCGGAATAAAATAGTGAATATAGCAGGAGAAATATAAAATAGAATAAAAAAGCCGGAATTGCATCGTTATGCTCACCTCCAAAATCATCAAAAAACAGTTTTTCCAGTCCGACAAGAAATAGAACGGCATAATTCAGAATTATGAATTCGGCAAAATAAACTCTTTTGCCGGTTAAAACGACTGTCCGGGGTCTTACAATTCGATATACAGAGATAATTTCCTTAATACTGACTAAAATTAAGCTCCATATGATAATTTTCTCGGGTGATACTGTAAAAAGAACTGTTAAAATGACCATCACAGCCGTTACCCCCAAGGAAATTCGAATGGTTATGATGGTAAAGAGGAGAAAGAATCTCTTTAAATTAAAATGATTAGTTGCCGGTGGACGATCTGTTCTTGAAGCAAAATGACCTACCGCCCATGCTTCTCCTATGAGAATAGTAAAAAATATTAAAGTTTCAAAAGTATTGCCCCCGTATTCTAAAAGATTTAGAAACCATGGACTCATTAAATAGTAATAACCTACAAATAATAAATGCCAAAAGTATATTAAATAGTCTCTGCTTGAAATGCCCAAAAACTTTGAAACTTTCATAAAGAATTAGTCAATTACAAAATATAATCTTAATTCCTGAAAATTTGAAATTTTTGAAGTCGGACATTCCAAGACAGAGTATGTTTTTTAAGTCCATTCGCAGATGATGCCTCCCATGATTGTTAAGGTTACTATCCAATAACCGCCGTTAATAAATATATAATTCCACCCTTTTCTTTCATACAAGGCAATGGTACCTATGACAGGCAGAGCAAAAAACAAACCTGCAAAGAATCCATGTAGCATGCCATGTTTAAATGTTCTAAAAGCTGTGCCGTAATCGTCCATAAAAGCTTGGTATGAAGGTTTGGCATTTTCGAGGTCCATTTCAATGATACTCATTGCACCGGATTGGTGGATAACTAAACTTTGAAGAATAAACGAAATAAAAAACGCAAAAAGCAGTGTCAGGATAAAAATGCCGGCCATATTCGACCCTTTGATTTTCTCCTCAGTCACGCCTGAAGCTCTCATCCAGGCTGTTCCGAAGACTTTGGGATGATACCAGATAGCACCGACGACGAGCGCAGATACAGCTGCTGCTGCTAAAATTAATAAATTCATTTCCATAATTATGATTTTGGTGATTAATAAGCATTAAGGATAGAAAGAATTAAACCCACTTTATCATTTCTATTGCACTCAACAAATATAATAAAAATGTATAAATATATTAACTTAACAAAAAATAACAATTTAAACTTAACATCGGATATATTTTAGCAAAATAATATGATATAAATAAAAGGTTATAAATAATAAACCGGATGATGATATGAAATAAAACAATTTGTATTCTTGCTACAGTATAAATGCATATCGAATTTAATTTTAAATATCTTTGTCTCAATCTATATCCATAATAAATTAATGGAATCATCAGGTCCTACAATAATGATTCAACAAAATCAAATAGTACATGTCACATTTCGAAACTGATGCCATACGCATACAGACTGCAAAAACGGAACAGAAAGAACATTCGGTACCGCTGTTTTTGACTTCGAGTTTTACCTTCGATAATGCTGAGGAAGGGGCAGCGCTTTTTGCTAATGAGAAAACCGGAAATATTTATTCCCGGTTTTCGAATCCAAATGTCGATGAGTTTGCACATAAAATAGCTCATTTGGAAGGTGCGGAAATGGGCATTGCGACAGCGACAGGTATGGCGGCGATTTTTGTAAGTCTCGCAGCACATTTAAAGCAAGGAGATCATGTAGTCGCTTCTAAATCATTATTTGGGAATACATTACATATTTTGAATAGTATACTGCCGGAATGGGGAATTGAGACCACTTTTGTTTCATTGTGTGATAGAGCAGGGTGGGAGAAAGCATTTAGACCTCAGACAAAGTGGGCATTGATAGAGACCCCCTCTAATCCAACTTTGGATATAATAGATATTGAGTGGTTGGCCGGGCTGACTAAGTCAAAGAATGTTGGTTTGATGGTTGACAATTGTTTTTGTACACCTTATTTGCAAAAGCCACTAAAGTGGGGAGCTGACCTTGTGATACATTCAGCTACCAAATGGATAGATGGACAAGGTCGGGTCATGGGAGGGGCAATCGCGGGATCGGAAAAACTTATTAAGCCTTGCTATGATTTTATTAGAAGAACCGGAGCCAGTCTATCTCCTTTTAATGCCTGGGTACTTTCAAAATCCTTGGAGACGCTTCATGTGAGAATGGATAGACACTGCGAGAATGCCATGGCTCTCTCCAATTATTTAGAAGGGCATTCTAAGATTGAAAAAGTAATATATCCTTTCTTAGCAAGTTATGAACATTATGAGACCGCGCGCAAGCAGATGAGGCAGGGGGGTGGAATAGTGACTGTTATTCTAAAGGGAGATAATGCGACATCGGGAGTCAATTTTTTGAATGCATTGGAAATGTTTTCATTAACTGCAAACCTGGGAGACAGTAGAAGCATTGCTACTCATCCGGCTTCGACGACCCATTCTAAGCTAAGCAAGGAGGAGCAGAGGGAGGTGGGTATAAGTCCGGGATTAATCAGATTTTCTGTGGGTTTGGAGCACATTGAGGATATTATTGCAGATATAGAGAAAGGTTTGAGCAAAATTTAGATGGAGATGCAATATTATCAACATAATGCCTTATTTAATCTGGAGGCGGGCGGTTCAATTAAAGATTTGAGAATTGCTTATTCGACTTTCGGGAAATTGAATAGAAAGAATGACAATGTGGTGTGGGTTTTTCATGCTTTAACTGCCAACAGCAATCCATTTGAATGGTGGCCGGGATTATTTGGAGAGGATGACCTTTTCAATCCGGGTGATTATTATATAGTTTGTGCGAATGTTTTAGGTAGCTGTTATGGCAGCACGGGGCCATCAGAAGAAAGATTTAAGACAGGAGGAGAAGATGGTAGATTTCCCTTGGTGACTGTTCGTGATGTAGTCAAAGCGCACGGTTTGCTTCAAAAATATTTGAATTTGCCAAAAATAAAAGTCGCGATCGGTGGATCGTTCGGAGGATATCAGGCAATTGAAATGGCTTTTAACAATCCTCATGTTGAAAATTTGATTTTGATTGCTACAGGCGCAGTTGAAAATCCTTGGAATATTGCCATCCATGAAGCCCAGCGTCAGGCACTGCGAGCGGATGAGGGAAATGGAGGCGAAAAAGGGCTGGCAGCAGCGCGGGCTATTGGTATGTTGATGTATAGAACGCCCCAATTGTTTAACAGTACTCAAGCCAGATTACCGGATCAGATTAGGGAATTCAGAGCTTCAAGTTATATAAGTTATCAAGGTGAGAAACTTGTTGAGCGGTTTGACAAAGATACTTATTTCCATTTGACGGAGTGTCTTGATACACATGATCTGGGGAGAGGAAGAGGGGGGATTGAAGTTGCTTTGAAGGGGATTTTTGCCAGAACCTTATTAATAGGTATTAAAGAGGATCAAATTGCTCTGGAACAGGACATGCAAGAAATGGCGAGTCATATAATCGATAGTGAATTTGTAGGATTTAATTCTCGATATGGTCATGATGGCTTCCTTGTTGAAACAGAAAAGATAACAAAAATTATTAAGGGTTTTTTAATTTTAAGCTGATTAAAGCTTCAAGATTTGAAGTTTTACGATATAATTCATTATATTATTTTTAAGATTGTCAAAACATGATGCGTTGACAGAATCTAATTTGGTGGCTTCAAATTCCAATCTTTCGATAATATCAAGACTTTCTTGAAGCTCAAAAAGAGCGAGTGAGGATTTCATTTGATGAGCAGTAGCGGCGACATTTTTTAAATCATTATTTTTAAGTGCTAATTCTAATGCATTCAAGTCTTGCGGGATATTCATAACAAATAAGTCTATGATTTCCTTCATCAATTCTTTATTTCCATTGGTGATTTCAGTTAGCGTAGCCAAATTTAAATCAGATTCAATATCTACCGAATTCTGGTTGGTTTGAGAATTTTCAATTGTTTTGCCTGCTGTTATTTCAGTAATCGTGTTGAGCAAGTCCTTTTGTTTAAAAGGCTTAGCAATATAGCCCTGCATACCTATGTCCAGACATTTCTGCTGCTCCCCGATGAGTGAATGAGCAGTCAAAGCAACGATAGGGATATTTAACTTAAGTTCATTTCTAATATTCAAGGTCGTTTGATACCCATCCAAAACAGGCATTTGAAGGTCCATTAAAATCAAATCATAGTGGTGTTTTTTAAGTTTTTCAAGGCCTTCTTGACCATTATTAGCAATATCTATATCGAAGCCGAAATTTTGAATAACAATGGTAGCTAAACGCTGATTCAATAGGTTGTCCTCACAAAGTAGGATGGACAATTTTTCAGGATTTCGATTTTCAATAAGAAAATTTTTAGGGTTTTCAATAGTTGAAAGATGTTTGGGAAATTGGAGAATAAAATAAAATTCAGAACCTTTACCTACTTCACTTTCCACATGGATTTCACCATTTTGCAATTCTATCAATTGTTTTACGATATTCAATCCCAGACCTGTTCCACCATAAGTTCTTGTGGTTGATTCTTCGGCTTGGGTAAATCTTTCGAAGATAGATTTCAATTTGGACTTTTCGATTCCTATTCCGGTATCTTTTACCGAGAATTTTATAGTACAAAGATTATTTACATCCTTAACAAGATTAACAGAGATCGTGACTTTTCCTTTTTGCGTGAATTTCAAAGCGTTTCCCGTTAGATTCATCAGTATTTGATTCAATCTTCCTTTATCGCCAATAATATTTTCAGGTAGTGTAGGATCGAGATGCAGTGAAAAGTCAATTGCTGAGTTGTTTGTATTAATTTTTAGGAGGTCGTAAACATGTTTTAGTGTAGATGTTAAATTAAAAGGTTGAGAATCAATAACTAGCTTGCCGGATTCTATTTTAGACAGGTCAAGAATGTCATTAATGATCAGCAGTAAATTCTCCCCGGCTGTTTGGACATTTTCTACAAATTCTTTCTGTTCCGGTTGTAAAGTTGTTTGTGAAAGCAGATCGGTAAAACCGATAATTGCATTCATGGGTGTGCGAATTTCATGACTCATATTGGCAAGGAAACTGTCTTTAGCCTGAACAGCTTTTTCTGCAATTTCTTTGGCTTTAATAAGTTCCTCCTCCATGTTCTTTCTGATGGTGATATCCCTACTGATCCAGATATATTTGCTGGGAGTTCCCAAAGAATTAATGAAAGGGACAACTGTTGAATTTGTCCAAAACACTTCTCCATCCAAAGTGAATTGCCGTAGATCTCCTCTCCATACCTTGCCGGACTTCACTACATTATAAATTTCTTTGGTTATTTTACCAAATTGATTTTCATTATAAATTTTAAAAATTGACTTGCCGATGAGATGTGTTCTAGTGAACTTAGAAACTTCACAAAATTTTTCGTTTACGAAGGAAATATTTCCGACACTATCGGTAATAATTATCCCCGATGATTCATCCAAGGCTAATTTATAGCTATCCAATCTTGTGTGATGGCGTCAATTGCTTTTTTGGTAAGACGATTGACTTCATCCTCTAATTCTATATTTTTTAATCGTAACTCCAGTTGATTGATAACGTGTTTTGCAAGTGTAGAAAGGGTCGTCTTCTGATCTTCAGTAAGGACTTTAGGTTTTTTATCGACCACACATAGCGTCCCAATATTGAAACCATCCGGCGTCGTTAATGGGGGCTCCGGCATAATATCGCAATTTCATGTCCCCGGTCACGAAAGGATTATCTTTTAAAACGGGACTTTTCAAGGTGTCTGAGACTTCATAAACTTGATTCTGCATGATAGCATGTTGGCAGAAGGAATCTTTTCTTAAAGTTTCTGTGCCATCTATACCTATTTTCGATTTGAACCATTGCCTTTCGCTATCAATTAGCGTAATTAAAGCGATGGGGACATCGCAAATAAAAGTTACGAGTTTTGTAATCTCATCAAATTCTTGTTCAGATAAAGTATCAAGTATCTTATATCTATAAAGAGCTTCGATTCTTTCTTTTTCAAATTCTGGAATAGGATATTTTTCTAAAATCATAAGTGAGAATCAGAATTTTGACTAATGTGTTTGCCTTGGAATAGTCATTGTAAAAATAATTTCAAGTACTTGACTTTAGTATCAAATTGGCGGGACAAGTACTTTTGCTCGCATGTTTTGCGTAATCTTATAGAGTCAATAGGTTCACTATAAACGAGAATAAGTTACTTTAAGATGAAAAATTATTGAACTTTTGACTAAAAAGATTTCTACAAGCAATGATTTGCTATTAGTTAAGGAGAGAAGATTACTCCGAAATTTAAAATTTCCTATTTAATTATTCTCTTCGACCCATTGTAAAGACACGTTATTCCACAATTTTTTAAAATTTGACAGTGATTTTTGTTGCCAGGAGATTTCTTTTGAGCCCAAGACTGTTAAAGCGGGATCGTTATTTTTTCTGCATGCCAAAATGAAGAGACTTATAGTAGTAATTCCTGAACTATTTAGAAATTGAAGTTCAGAAAAGTCAAGGGTGAGGTGGCCTGGATTAGTGGAGGCAATTTCTTTAAGAAAAACAGTTATTTGATCATATTCTTGCATATTTGCCAATCGCATAGAACCCTTTAATTTCAGAGTTTTACTTTCATTATCATATATCAAAGTGGCATCACCCGCCTGTATTGTCATCATATTAAATATTTCTAAAAAAGTACAAATTACATTTGCTTCATTTTTTATAAGCAAAAATTAATCCAAATAATATAAGGCTTGAATCACTACAGAAAATTTTCCATCATCTTCTTTAAAGTGGGCCCCAATTTTCACATTATAATCTTTAATTAATAGTAATAATCCAATGCCGGAGTCTGTATTACCTTCTGATTTATTTGACATGGTTTCGAAATAAAGTTCATCTAAATCTTTGTGGTTTAGAAGTTTTTGAAGATGATCTTTAAATTTAGTGAAGTGATGTTCCGTAGTAATATTCTGTATTTCTACCTTCAACACAGCATCATACAACATCATATGAATAGCTACTTCGGCCCCTCTTCTGATAGAATATTTGGTTGCGTTTTCAATGAGTTCATTAAAAACAGTCGATATAACATTCTCTTGAAAAGCGGATTCTTCACGAGCGTAGGCATAAAAGGCTGCAGCAAAATTTGATAACATGCCACAACGTTTCCAATGTGAAATTAAATCGATGGGTTTGAGGCGCATATAAACATCTCCCTCCGCCGGTATGCTTTCGCGTATCAGATTAAAATCACCTATAATCGTTTCTTTCATAATAAAGTGTGGTTTTTTCAATAAAAGGTTGCAAGTTTTATTGAGAATTGAATTTTTTAATTTTTCTTTAATATCATAACAGTTATATCATCTAATATTTTGGATCCTTCCATGAATTGGTATACATCTTTATAAATTTCATCAATAATGTGTTGGACCGGGAATTCAGCATTTCTGGTAAATACTTCCATCATCCTAGCTTCGCCATAGAGTTCACCCTCGGGATTCTCGGCTTCGGTCAAGCCATCCGTATAGAAGAAGAAAACATCACCCGGATTAAAATCAAATGTTTTTTGGTCCACATGTTCGGAGATGTCCTCGATTAGACCTACATAAATGCCTAGGTCTTCTGTGGATATAAGCTCCGATTGTTTAGTTTGGGTATTGTAATAACCAAGATTTTCATGTTGCCCACAGAGTGTAAGCTTTCCATTCTCTATTTTAGCAAGCGCTAATGTAAGGTTTCGATGGTCATTCATTCTATCGTGAATATTTCGATAGAGTATCTTGTTAGCTTGGTTCATAGCTACTCTCAAGTCGACTATTTGATCATCTACGATTGTTCTTATAATACTTTGAGCCATTAGCATGACAAGACCTGATTGAAGACCATGATCCGTAACATCACCCATAGCTACAATAACTGACCCATCTTTCTGAGGGAGGAATTCATAGAAATCCCCGCCCACTTCGGAAGCAGGATCCATTCGAGCTGCAATCTGCATTTCATTTGTTTGCAGGAATTCGGCATCTTTAGGGAGCATCATCATTTGGATCTTGCGGGCAACATCCAATTCCATGCCCATTCTCATATTTTCCTTTTCCAGCTGATTTTTTTGCTGACTTGCGATATT
>CALCSX010000185.1 GCA_937894165.1 uncultured Saprospiraceae bacterium
AAACTAAGGTTGAGGCTATTTATCAAAATGATGTCATTCTGGCTTTGACAGATGGACTGGTTGAAGCTCATGAAGCGCAACTTTTAGATATCGTGGAGAGAAATCTAAGCAGTAGTAACCAAATAGTTCAGGAGCTACTGATAGATGCTTCATCCATGGAAGCTACTGTAATTTGTAAAATTGTGCAAGGGAAAAGATTGGTTTTGCCGGTTCGTCAATCCGCTACAATCACAGAAAGTCAACTGACTACACCAAAAGATTTGCCTGTAAAATCTAAAAAGAAGGCCAATCTAATTCTTAATTCATTTGTGCTGACCTTAGTTGTTCTTATCATTGTCGTTTGGAATTTTTCAAATAGAAATCAAAACGATACGGATCTTACCGCAACTAACTTGGAAGAAACAAAAGAAGACGAAAAAGAGGAAAATCTTATTCTCTTGATGGCTGATGAGTCACAATTTGGATTGGATCAAGTTCTGAATAATGAAAAAGCTGAAGAGTTGACTGTCGAAGCCACCAATGAATTGGAGACTTCAAATGAAGGAATAGTGGAAACTTCAAAGCTAACAACTGTTGAGATTTCAAATACTAAGGAAATTAACTCACCTGCTCCAAAAGCTGCTGAACCTGAAGCTAAAAAGATTAATACTTCCAAATCTGATGCCATCGTAGCCAAACCTATAACAGTTCCTACTGCACCCAAAGCGAATGCAAAACTTCTGGCTTATAAAAAAGATCTAAATGCCATGAAGGAGAAGGTAAATATAATGATGGATTGGAATGAGGCTTCAATTAAAAATCAAAAAAAAGTAGTACTGAAAAATATCAATGAGGGAATCTCAAAAATCGATAAAAATATCCCCGGTCAAGAACAACAAATTGAGCAGATTTATAAGATAGCAGATATTGAATTCAGAGCTCTTCAAAGGCTTGTCTCAGATAAGTTGTACCAAGAAGATTAATCCCCCATTAAAAAAATCAAAGCCATACTTAGGCGCTACTGCTTAGGTATGGCTTTTTTTATAATAAAATTTTTAAAAAAACATCACAAGCTCAGAGGTGATTAAACAAATCACAACGATTTGGTTTTATAGAAAAGTATGTAATTTAAAATGATGAGATATATCATTTCGAGTTTACAAAGAAAAATGAACAATAAGTTTATAAAATAAACTTAAATCAATATTATTTAATAACCAAAATCATCACATTATGGGCGGTATATTGTATTTAATAGCAGTCGTATTAGTTATTGCATGGATTCTAGGTCTTACTGTATATTCAGCAGGAAGTATAATCCATATTTTACTTGTAATCGCAGTAATTGCAATTATATTGCAATTAATTAGAGGACGACGTGTCTAGTGCATTCAATGATTAGCTTAAAGCCACTTTTTCTTTCTAAAATAAAACAGCATAGCGATGGCAATCACTAACATGATTGCCATTGTTACGTAGTAGGCATACTTCCATTTTAATTCCGGCATGACATCGAAGTTCATCCCATATACTCCTGCGATAAATGTGAGTGGAATAAAAATGGTGGCAATAATGGTTAAAACTTTCATCACCTCATTCATCTTATTACTGACGGTAGTTAAGTACAGATCCAGTAATCCGGTCGCCATGTCACGAAAGGTCTCTACTGTATCAATAACCTGAATGGTATGATCATATAAATCGCGCATATAAGGAAGGGTTTTCTCACTAATTATGGCATTTTCTGACCTCTCCAACTTCCCAATAAGCTCACGCAAAGGCCAAACTGATTTTCTTAGGGATAATATTTCCCTTTTTAAAGAATAAATCTTATTCAAAATTTTGCTATCACTTTTAGCCATTAATTCCTCTTCGTAGCTTTCTATTATTTCTCCCAGCTTTTCCAGAATAATAAAATAATTATCAACAATGATGTCCAATAAAGCATAAGCTAAATAATCTGATTTTTCGGATCTCAGCCTTCCCGATGTATTGCGAAGTCGATCGCGGAGTGGTTCGAAAATATCTCCAATTTTTTCCTGAAAAGTGAGTACATACGAAGGTCCTAATATTAAACTGATTTGCTCAGACTCTATTTTTTGCTCTTTTTCATCGAAAACCAGCATTTTTAATACGATAAATATCTTGTCGGCCTGAATTTCTAATTTAGGTCTTTGATCGGTATTCAGTAGATCTTCCAAGATAAGGTTGTGAATATCATAATGTCCTCCAATGGCTCTGATCATATCTACATCATGTAAACCGTAAATATTTAGCCAGGCAACATTCTTTCCCTCCTTATAGTCAAAGGATTCACGAAAATCCTCCAAGGTTTTTTCAAGTATTATATCCTGATTATATTCAATGACTTCAATCAGAGGCTCTTCAATCTTCTGCTCCCCCAAAAAAACCAAGCTTCCGGGAGCCAAACCTGCTTTAGATGATCTTTTACTGATATTCTTTTTTGATTTTTTAGGAGGCATGGGATATTTTTATTCTAGATCAATAACTAAATATAAGGAATTGTTTCTTTTGCCGGGCCAATAGATATTTATAAATGCAGATAATATTCATTAGTCAGCTCCGTGTATTCTTTTGAGAATTGGTGACGACTAATCTCTAGGTATATTTCATCGCGGCTTGGAGACTTAGTTTCGATTTTCGAGAAAAGTAATAAAACTCGTTTTATCGGTGAAGATATTGTACCTCGTACCAGCGTTAATCGAACAAGAAAAAGGCCATTTCTTTCGCTTAGCTGCATCAATCTCTCCTCAGACCTGAACGGAGCTATCATGGCAAAATATCCGGTATCGCTGAGCATTTTACTGCTACATTCAAATAATTCTTCGAAACTTAGTGCACTTGTTGATCGGGTAGATATTTTCCCCGGATCTGATGAAAGTATCATCTCCTCGTGGAAAGGCGGATTGCTTACGATGAGGTCGAATGGCTCATTATTACCTCTACAAAAATGGAACAAATCACTCTCTACAGCAAGAATATTTCCCTTCCAAGGACTATTTTCGAAATTTTGTGTAGCCTGATGGAAAGATGCGGGATCAGGTTCTATTCCAATAATTTTGCTTTGCGGGAATTTCTGCGCCAACATCAATGCAATCAAACCACTCCCCGTTCCTATATCTAAAATTCGATCCACCTCTAGTTTCTCTGAGATCCAGCCGCCGAGTAAGACCCCATCTGTTCCCACTTTCATCAAACATTTGTCCTGCTCGATGCTAAACTGTTTAAAAACGAAGGGTTTGATTTTTTTCATTAAAAATGGCTTCAAAATAGAAAACTAAATTTAATCATCGCTGATAAGAAACCTTCAAAGACAAGGCTTTCGAAGAATTTGGTGTTTTATTGCAGCGATTATTTAATTCGCAGATGATCTTCAATCCTATTTACATCAATATTGTCCTCGATCAACTCTATTGCCCGACGTACCTTCCAAGGTGTTTGAAGATTTATTTTTACCTCAATTTTTGATATTTTCAATGCCGCACCATAGGTATCTAATTTGGTTCTTACCACCGGGATCTCATGTTTTTTAATGAAATTCAGGGCGGCATCGTTGAGTTTGCCCTCGCCGGTGACCACTACGCCTGCCAAATAAGGAACCTTGTCCTCGCTTCTTATCGTCAATAATCTTATTTTTCTAATGGCATCATTTACTGCGCGCGGGCTGACGATAAGTAAAAGGTTTTTGTATAAGAGTAGTTTCTCCTGATCAATAAATGAACCACTGATGATCTCCTCTACCTTGTTGCCCATTCGGTGTTCATTGTGTTCAATATAACCTGAAATAGAGTCTGATATAGTCTTAATTAATGGGAAAGCCAATGATTTTTCGTAGGGCATCACGCCGAGCAGTGGTAGTTTCATTTCCTCTAGCTTCTTACCGACATAATATTTTACCTTATCCAGTTTTTCAGGCTTGACTTTATTAATAATAACACCAAGTAGGGGAACTTTCTTTTCGCGAAATAATGAAAGGGAGGTATTTAATTTGTCAATTGTACTGCCTATCCCACCTTCTACAACCATAATCACCTCTGCACCGATCAATTTGGCAACATCTGCATTGGATAGGTTAACAACGGAGCCCACCCCCGGATGCCCGGTCCCTTCATAGATCGTTATATCCTTGGTCTCTTGGAGATTCTGAGCTGCATTGATGATCCTTTCCCGAAAGTTAAATGCATCGGGGTCGTCTAAAAAATCTGTTGTGGCGCCACTGCCTAAAATGACCGGGCTATGTAATGCCGGATCAAGATTGAAATTGATCAATTCTGCAAAAAGTAGCGTATCCTTATCCACTCTCAAATCCTTGATATCCAAAAACTTTTGACCCACAGGCTTGCAATACCCCACATTGTGGCCCCTGCCCAGAAAACAAGAAGCCAACCCTAAAGTGCTGGTCGTTTTTCCGACATGTTGACTTGTCGCTGCTACGTAAAGATTTTTAAATTTGCCGGACATCCTACTCAAAATTTAGCCAAAAATTATTGCAAAATAGGAAAAAGGATTTGCTTTTTCTTCCTATTAACCTTTTTATAGATCCCAAACAAGCTTATGTGTTTTATTTCAACCTTTCCAGACCGGCTTTCGCTTTTTGATGTAATCCGGTTTTATATTCCTTTGGATTAAAATTCAGGCACTTTTTATAAAACTCCCGCGCCTTTTCTTTCATTTTCATCTCCTCATAAATGAATCCTGTATGAAGCGCTGCGCTACAAGCAAAATAAGCCGGGGAAGAAGCGCCCACTTCCATTGTGGTTGCAAATTGAGCTATTGCTTCGTTGTATAATTTAAGTTCCTCCAGACATCTTCCGTAGCGATAACTATACTCGATTTTATCAAGATTTTTCGAAAAACTAAACAGTGAAAGGGACTTTAATGTCTCCATCGCCTTGCTGTAATATCCGCCATCCATCAGTAATCTCGATTGGAGCAAGAGAGGATGAAAGTTTTTCTTTTCTTCAGCATCCCGCAATGCTTTTTTGTCCTCATCGACCACCGCTCCACCCATCTTCAGTGTCATATCTCTGAATTTGTTGGAGAGAGCAAGATTTCCTCTAATAAGATGGTGCCAGGAAAGTTTTTGACAGGCTAGTTTGAGATAGTTGATTCCCTTGAAGTTGTTGAGAAAATACTCTAAAGGTAGATTGGCATCGCTATCTAAACGGTTCAGTTTGGCACTGCCAAGCATAAAATTTATGTAATACAGTGGATAATGTTTGTATTGGAATTTTGTCTCTGAAAGGATTTTAATAACGTAATTATTCCTGCCTGTATGCAATGCAATATTGCTGAAAGCAAATAAAATCAAAGGCCCGTTCGAAGGTTTGAGACCCGAATTATTCAAAATATACCATGCCCGCTCTGCGTCATTTTGCAAGTGCAACATCAAATAACTGTATAGAATTAATGTTTCCTGATTAAAGATGCCACCATTTCCTTTTGTTTCAGCAATAATTGCCTCAATTTCTTCCATCCCCTTATTCAAATTGCCATGCATGCCTAGAATATTAACCCCCCACTTATAGCTGTCCGGAATTGTTCCTACCATCGCCTTCAGTAAACTCAAATTTCTTTTATTTGGCAAAAAATCCGGAAACAATCTATCATTTTCTTCCAGTAGCAGAAAAGCCTTTCGAATGTCTTTAAAAGCCCAAATGTATTCTTCAAATTTCAAGCGTCCCAGAGCTGTTTGAAGCAAAATATCAGCTTGCGAATACAGCAGGTAGGGTGATGATTTGGGAATTTGGGACAATTTGTTGATTCTAAATTTAGCGTTTTCATTCAATTTGTTGAAATCGCCCCTTTCTTCACCAATAAATACCTTAAAAAAATCAATATAATGGTCGAGATGGTAGACGGCATAATTGTCAGGTTGGGAACTTTTTATAGAATTAATTTCCTTTTGAGCTTCCTCAAATCGTAATTGTAAAATTAGAGCGTAGGTGTTTTCTACCTGTGGGGTGTACCGGTAGTTTTGACTCAGCAACTCACTGGAAAGCATGATTAAAAGAGAAAATAAAATTTGGAATTTCAAAAGTCGAAAATTGGTGAACGAATTGGTTGAATGATAATATTTATCGGTAAAATAATTAATTTTACTTTTTACAATTTTTACAAAGATAGAAATTAGACCTGCTTTTATGATTATTCATTGATCAAATCGAAAAATCTCCTTGTTGAACAATTCTTAGTATTAAACGCTTAAATTTACTATAAAATATACAACATGAATTTAGATAATCTAAAAAGGAAGGTACATAATTACAAGGAAGTCTTAGATAATACCCGGATTTACAGACAACAATGGAAGGATGGCATACGCGAAGAAATTAAAGAGAAGCTTAAGATGATTTCCAAGGAGATAGAAATAGATGCAGAGGTGATAGTGAAGAGCCAGTTGGAAAATATGGAAGCTATTGTTCTTGAATTAGGAGAGGTGAAGAGCGGGATTTATCAAAAGTTAAAAAACGATGTTAAAAAGCATATCATTAAATATAAGGGAGCCATCATCTACCAACAGTTATTTAATGGTAAAATACTGGTCATGATTCAACTGCCCAGTATTGAAAATTTCACCCAGGAAAATCAACCCCGCACCCTCGGCATTTACCGTCCCGAAGAGTTAACTGATGTCATCCATATCCGTCATTATGACGCATTGCTGACTGAGGTCACCAAATGGGAGGATTACGATGATGAAGAGCCGCGAGCAGGCATTGGCTTTAATATGAATTATGCTAATCCGGTTGAAGAAGAATAGACATTCAGGCTTTAATACAGTATTTTATTACTCAAATCAATTTATTGAATGACAGCTTACCACCAGGAGGACACCATTGTAGCATTATCTACACCTGCAGGCTCCGGAGCTATAGGTGTTATTAGACTTTCAGGTTCGCAAGCATTTAGAATAGGAACTGCATTGACAGGAGGCAAAATCAAGCTTGACGATTGCAAAACGCATAGCCTTCATTTTGCACGGATAAGGGAGGAGGGTGGAAATATTATTGATGAGGTAGTTTTTTCTGTTTTTAAAGGACCCGGCTCTTACACAGGAGAGGATGTTTTGGAAATTTCCTGTCATGGATCATCTTTTATCATTGAAAATATTTTGCGATTGTGTCTTTCGCTGGGTGCAAGATTGGCTCAGCCGGGGGAATTCACGATGCGAGCTTATTTTAAAGGCAAGATGGATCTTTCTCAAGCGGAGGCGGTGGCCGATTTGATCGCTTCCGAGACTTCTGCTGCGCATAATTTGGCGATGAACCAGATGCGAGGAGGTTTTTCGAAGGAAATCGAGCGTCTGCGTGCGGAATTGATCCATTTTACGAGTTTGATAGAACTGGAATTAGACTTTGGAGAAGAGGATGTTGAATTTGCTGACAGAAAAGATCTGAATGACTTGATCGATAAGATATTAAAGTATATCGCTGATCTGAAATCCTCTTTTCAGTTGGGTAATGTGTTAAAAAATGGAGTAGCTGCGGTGATAGCGGGAAGGCCTAATGCGGGGAAATCCACGCTGTTGAATGCCATGGTCAATTACGATAGGGCGATAGTGAGTGATATCGCCGGTACCACGCGTGATACGATAGAAGAGATGATCAATATTTCTGGAATACGGTTTCGGCTTATCGATACGGCGGGGATTAGGGATGCGACGGATACGATTGAAAAGATAGGGGTGGCGCGGGCATTGCAAGAGGTGGCTAAATCGATGATGGTTTTGTATCTTTTTGATGTTAATAAGTTGGATAGAGCGCTGTTGGAGGAAGATATTTTGAAGCTTAAAACGGATGCTTCGAAGCTCATTGTAGTTGCGAACAAAATGGATAGCAATCCTTACGCTATCGCTTCCGATTATTATATTGAAGGGTGGGTGAGCAAAGAGAATTTCATCCCTATATCTGCTTTGAATCAGATGAATATTGAATATTTGAAAGAAGTGATGGTCGGGAAAGCTACGATGGGCAGGGCAGTGGGCGAGGGCGTTATAGTGAGTAATGCCAGGCATTTCGAGGCATTGGATAGAGCCTACGTGGCACTGCGACAGGCGCGGGAAGGTTTAAACGCCGGCGTGACAGGAGATTTTGTGGCGATGGATATTCGACATGCGCTGTATGCACTGGGGGATATAACCGGGAAGATTGATGTGGACGAGGATATTTTGGGGACTATTTTCGGGAAGTTTTGTATTGGGAAATAGGGTGGTAAGTTTGAAGAGTATTGTCTGTATATTTTCTATGAAGAGTAATTGAAAATGCTGACAAAAGAAGTCAAGGTTTAAGCTGATATTATTTTGTTAATGTCGGGAAATGGCTTGACATGGTATTTTATTTGTCCAAGCATAACTTTCAGGTGTGAACTCTTTAGTATTTTAAAAGATTAATTAAATTTAATTGTCCCTCCCTTGCAATTTTCAAAATATTTTCTTATTTTACATCCTAAGTATTAAAATATTATTAACCCCTAACTATTATTTTATGAAAAAATTAATTACATTAATTAGTCTAGCTTGTTTATTTTTTATTGGTGGAGCAGCTCCAATAATAGCTTCTGAAATTGATTTTGAGAGGAATCAATTGTTTGCTGCAAATGGTGACAACACGCAACTTAACGTTATTCAGAGGGCGGTCATCGAAAATTCCGAAGATATAGAAATTGAAATTCAGCTGAATTCCGGGCTTGGAAAGGATGATTGGAATACACATCAACAATTAGCGGCGGGAGTAGAATTTCAATATCGGCTTCAGATTTCGAATTTTAATGGTACAAAACTTCAAAGTGATTTGCTATTAAGCGGTGTTGATGCCTCGTGTGTGAAGGTGAGGAATGCAAAAATCCGGAATGTTGCATTAGAAAAGTCAGAGAAGGAATTTTTAATTCCTGCTTCTTTTCTCGAATATGGAGAGCAATTAATTATTTATGTTGAAGCTGAATATATTGGTGGCGGGGAGAAATGCGCGAGCTCTCTGATAATAAGCGGGGAAAGTGAAAATTTTTCAGAGTTTAGAATAGAGTCGAATGATGTGGTATTGGGTAGAAGTGGTTGTGAGGAGGTGGATATGATTATTACAGGTAGTTATTCTGAAAATGTTTATGACGAAAATGATATGATTGTTCCAGGTTGCTGCATTGAAATTGAATTGATCAACAATTTTCCTGAATTAAATGCTTTTGATAATTTATCCGTATTTCTGCCTGATATATTTAATTTAGCGGTAAAATCAAATGGTTGGTGGTTCACTTATAATGGGGGAAATGACTCATTGATGAGTTATCATCTGCAAAGTTCAATACCAATCACAGATTCTGTGCCTATAAAATTTGTTGACTTTTGTCTTCCAATAGATAAGGTTTGGAAAACTCTTGACTTTTATTGGATGAAAGATGAAACAGTAGTTTGTACAACATCCTTAGTGCTTGATTGTGGCTTGATTTCTTCAACCAAAAGCTTTTCGAGTCATCAAAAACTCAAAGTTTTCCCTAATCCTGCTAATTCTCTTTTGAATATTCAAGTATCAAGGGATATGAATAATGCCAATGCCATCATCTACAGCTCCGACGGAAAAAGGATCCAAGCTACCACCCTTGATTTCTTCAGCAGAACTGCCACCTTGGATATCGGACACCTCGCCAACGGGTTGTATATTCTGCAATTGCAGACTGATGATGGAGAAACACAGATGATCAAGTTTGTGAAGATGGAGTAATATTCTTTAATTTTTACTATAAGACATTATTACAAGATGAATAGGATTTTACATCCTAAGTATTAAAATATTATTAACCCCTAACTATTATTTTATGAAA
>CALCSX010000186.1 GCA_937894165.1 uncultured Saprospiraceae bacterium
ACAAAGGTGAATATGTTATAGTTGAGATGCAAAAGCTTTTTCACCTCAACTATAAGGACAGGACTTTATTTTATGGGACGCTACCTATTCAAAGCCAGGCACAGCGAGGCGAATGGGATTTTCAATTAAAGACAGTATATTGTATTAGCTTACTCAATTTTCGTATTAGCAAAAATAAAAGGGCGGGAGATAAATATTTTCACGAAATTGCATTTATTAATATTGACACAAAGAAAATCTTCCATGATAAATTAAGATTTTTCTATTTGGAATTACCGGTTTTTCGCAAAAAATCAG
The DNA here is from genome assembly GCA_937894165.1 of uncultured Saprospiraceae bacterium. GTDB lineage: Bacteria > Bacteroidota > Bacteroidia > Chitinophagales > Saprospiraceae > CALCSX01. The sequence goes on from CALCSX010000186.1 coordinate 298, forward strand.
TTGAATTTGGAACTAAAATTGAGAAATGGCTATTTTTATTAGATAGGTTGGAATGTTTAGATAAATTACCTACTGCTTTACAAGATAAATTTTTAGCAAAGTTATGGAAAAGGCATCAAAAGCTAATTTAACTAGAGAAGAATTATTTGCTTACGAGCAAGCTATGAAGTATGAGCGAGTGTATAAAAGCACCATTGAATATGCCAAGAATGTAGCCCAAGAAAAAGGGCATGTTAAAGGTATAAAGAAAGGAATTGAGAAGGGTAAGTTGGAAGCCAAAATCGAAACTGCCTTGAGATTAAAAGAATTAGGAGTTGAAATAAATGTAATTTCGGAAGCAACGAGAATAAGTATTAAGGAATTGGAGTTAATTTTTCAAGATAACGACAATAACATTGTTTAGACTTTAAATATAATTTTAGATTTTTGACAATAAAAAAGTGGAGCGTTTAAACACTCCACTTTTTTAACTCAAATATTATATTTAATATTAATTGGCATTAGGTGCTGCAGCGAGGATATCAGCATTGGCTTTATCAGCGTACTTTTTGAAGTTTTCATTAAACTTAGAAGCTAATTCTGCAGCTTTGATATCATAAGCATTTTTGTCTGCCCAAGTATTTCTAGGATGTAGGACATCGGAAGGCACTTCCGGGCAAGAGTTCGGCATAGCTAAGCCGAATACTTTGTGTTTCGTATAGCCTACACTATCCAATTTGCCTCTTAAAGCTGCAGTAATCATAGATCTGGTGTATTTCAACTTCATTCTCGAACCTTCTCCAAACGGACCACCTGTCCAGCCTGTATTGATTAGCCATACTCGTACGTTATGTTTTTCCATTCTTTCACCCAACATTTCGGCGTATTTTGTCGGATGCAATGGAAGGAATGGTGCTCCAAAACAAGCAGAAAAAGTGGCTACAGGATCGACGATTCCGGCTTCGGTACCGGCCACCTTAGCCGTATAGCCTGAGATAAAATGGAACATAGCCTGACCGGTTGTAAGCTTGCTTATAGGAGGCAGGATACCGTAGGCATCTGCTGTTAAAAAGAATATATTGGTCGGATGCCCGCCTTTGGATACCTCAAGCGCATTGTCAATATGAAATAGTGGGTAGGAAACTCTCGTGTTTTCTGTTATTGAAGTGTCTTCGTAATTTACAGTTCTTGTACCATCAATAAAGCCAATGTTTTCAAGAATAGCCTTATGCTTTACGGCTCTGAATATTTCAGGCTCCTTCTCCTCTGTCAAATCGATACATTTCGCATAGCAACCACCTTCGAAATTGAAAACACCGGTATCAGCCCACCCATGTTCATCGTCGCCTATAAGTCCTCTATTGGGATCGGCTGAAAGGGTCGTTTTTCCTGTTCCCGATAGACCAAAGAATACTGCAACGTCCCCATCTTTACCCCTGTTAGCCGAACAATGCATGGATAATACATTATTTTCATGGGGCAAAATATAATTCAACACAGAGAAAATACCTTTTTTAATTTCACCTGTGTACCCCGTCCCGCCTACGATGATCGTTTTCTCGCTGAAATTTACAATCGCAAAATTGGATTGTCTGGTACCATCAACTTCCGGTATGGCCAAAAAGCCGGGAGCATTGAGAACAGTCCACTCCGGTTCGAAGGTTTCCAGCTCTTCGCTACTCGGTCGTAGGAACATATTATAGGCAAAATGATTGCTCCATGGATATTCTGTAAAGACTCTTAAATTAAGTCTGTAATTTTCATTAGCACAGGCATAACCATCTCGGATGAAGATATCTTTTCCCGTGAAATAATTAAGTAATTTTGTTTTTAGTGCTTGGTATTTATCATTTTCGAAAGGAATGTTAAATGTGTTCCAATCAACTGTGTTTTCTGTTTTACTATCCTTAACAATAAACCTGTCCTTCGGAGATCTGCCGGTAAATTTGCCCGTATTAATACAAATCGCACCTGTATCAGAAAGCACTCCCTGCTCTCTTTTGATCGTTTCTTCCACCAGTTGCTCCGGTGTTTGATTCCAATATACTGTTTTAAGATCTTTCAATCCAATTGAGCTAATACTAAAGTTTGGATTTTTCTTACCGATTTCTTTCATTATGCTTCTTTTGTTTTTAAAAAGTTGAATCAACACTTCGATTGATTTTAACGTGCCAAAAATACAACTCTTTAGGCTTTTATCTACATAAAAATCTAACTTAATTGCTCATTTAAGCAAATAATATTTGCAAATTATTTTTGGAAATCGATGATTTAGAAGGATTTACGCCAAATAAAATTTGGTTTTGTACGAATTCAGGCGGTCGAATAAGTAAAAAAGCTTTAAAAGTCAAAGCCGAAGGATAAATGTAATCGTGGAGGTTGCATCACTCTCGTTTCGATACCCCATGCGTAATCTAATCGTAAAAAGTAGCCGAATAAAGATGCCCGCGCTCCAAAGCCATAGCCAAAAACAAAAGGATCTTTGAAATAATTTACACGCACAGAAACAGAAGGATTCTCTACAGTCACTGTGTTGATCGGATTATCTTTACTGAAAGGATTCGTACCAAACCAAGCCGAGCCCGCATCAGCAAAGCCCACCAATTGAAAAGAATTCAAAAATTGAGATCTTAGTGGTCGTCTAAATAAGTATTTGAAAACCGGAACTCTCAGCTCTGAGTTGATTAGAGCGTAATTACCGCCATTTCTTATATTGTATTGAAAACCTCGGATTCCCGGCGCCAGCAATTGCATCAAGACAGGTTGAGCCGGATTAGGACCGTTCTCATCAAATTGGGGAAATACCCATTGATCTGTACCACCCGTGATATAAAGTATTTTTTGAGGACCAAAAGAAGTTGCACCTGCCACGCGATTTGCCCAAATGCTATGCCTTAATAATTTCTGATAACTACGAAAATCAAATCCGACTATAGTTATAAATCCTCTGTTGAAATCGAGAATAAAAGGATCGAAAAGTTGCAATTGAAGCCTTTTTATAGCTTCTACGAATACCTTGGCCCGAATTCCGTTTCTTATATTAATGCTTACATCAATTGAATTGTCGAAAACATATTCCAAGCGAAGCGCAAATTGTTGAATCTGCAAAGGATCCAAATCCAGACTTTGATTATTGGTAAACTGGTAAAATGTCCTGTCTTGCCTGAAAGTTCCTATTGCTTTTACCGATTGAAACATATCAAAAGGATAACTCAATGTAACTTGACCTAAAGTCGTCACATTTTTCCTTCTGAAAATCTCATTCACCATCTGCCCTTGCTCCGTATTTCCTAGTCCGCGACGATAAAAAGCTACCTGCTTATCCAAGCGTTTTTTCCTGTTTTCGGCAAGAAGATAGGCTTCTGTTCCATTGAAACCTAAAGGCACCCTAACCCCTCCCTCGATTTTGTAATCTTCAAATAGATCCAAAAGTTGAGCCTTCATCAGTATTCCTACCGGCGTGAACATTTCTTCCAGCGCAGTACCTGCAAATGTATTCAGACCACCGAAAAGGGGGGCGTTATCGAAATCCATTTTAGTCTCAGCTAACCTAAAACTAACTCTGTAAGGCGTAACTTTCTGAGGATTGATTATTTGAGATTCATTTATTACTTGCCTTAAACTATCCCTTTCAACTGTCGGGGTTTCGTTTTTTCTAACAACAATAGTATAATCATCAGGAGAATTCCCAAACTCAGATTGAAAGAGATAGGTCTCATTATCTGCAGGTGCGTAATCCAATTTGAGTGTGTCCTTCTCTACGAAATTTTTTATTTTTTCATTTCTGGATTTGGTGCTTATTTCTTCTACTTTCTTAATTCTCAGCTGGGATTTGTGCTCTGAGAATAAAGTTTTTGGTAGATTCGGAGTCATTGCGTTTTGGGAGTTCATTTTTTTCATCACCCATTGCTCCCGTTTTTTGACATTTGCCTTGGTGATATAAATTATTTCTCCTTTAGAATTAATATCATACACATAAACGCCATTTTTTTCGGCACTGACAGGTCTAATGGAATTTATATTTTGAGATGCTCCGGATGGAATATTATATATATTAGGTACTCCGGAAATATTAGATATGGTATAGATATTATCATCTATAACAGAGAGGTCGGAAAGATTTTCGTTAATATGGGTAATCGTATCTATTTGGTCAGAATTATTAAAATCTTGAAAATAAACATTCATAAACTGTTCATACGGCGGCTTGGACATCGATAGGGAGTCTCCGGTTCTAGATCGATTGGAAACGAAAAAGTAACCATTTTTATCGTTTAAATTTCCCAATTCTGCCAATGAATTATCGTAAGTATCATTGCTGAGCTGCTGACTTTGCCGGGTGGAAAGATCGTAAATGAAAATCTCCTTCATTTGATTTTCGGAGGCAGTAATCAGAAGATACCTGTCATCTATAGGATCTGCACTATAAATTCTTTGGTAGCGGTTAGGCAAAACCTGCTCTTGTTTCTTTTTAGTGACTAAATTTATTTCACGCAAATAAAGTACATCTCTTTTTTCATAGATGATCCCGACGATCTCTTCATTTCCTTTTAAATACAAGATGGGATAATTGGTATCCGGGTTTTGAAGCAGATTTTTTGAGCCGTATTTAAAAAGTTTCTTTCTTTTTCGGGAGCTTGTATCTTGAAGGAAAATTTTAACCTTGCCTTCATCATTGGCAGCGTAGACATACTGGCTTGAAGTGTTAAACAATTTTACATCTGAAATATATGCATTATTCTTATTTTTAAGAGGAATTAAATCAGCTTGAGTATTTAAGGCCTCGTATTTTTCAGATTCTTCAAAATAGCGGCGAGTAAAATGCGTCAGCCATTGACTTTTCAGCTCTTCATAAGTTATCCCAAAGACGTATAAGGCTGATTTATCGATAGATTTGTTTATTCGGGATATATATAAATAATTAGATATTTCAGATCTGCCAAAGCTCAATCTAATAAAGTACCACATAGAATTTCCAACAAGTGCAGGGTGCTCGGCTGCCAGTTTATCAAAATCTAGTTTTTTGGTATTCAAAAACAGCTTTCGCAACTCCAAATCCTTGTATTCATTCCAAATATCGCCGGAAAAATCCACTAAGCCATCGCGAAACCATAGAGGCAGATCTGTTGTGACGGCGTCTCTCACGACATCCCGGATGTTTTCACTTTCGAACATAGAATTGAGCAAAACAGCTGTGACACCCTCCCTCAATTGAATTTGAAGATCCTCTTGATTTCCTGTGTAATAAACAAAAATTCTGCTGCCCTCAACCTTGGTCAATGTGGATCGATGGATAAATGCCTGATCGACACCCAAATTTGATTGCTTCATGTCAGTATAGTCCGCAAAAACCAGAATCTCGAATTTTTCATTTACTTTATACTCAAGTAAATTTATTACATCCGGCACATCTTTTTTAGAGATTTCTATGATCTTTTCAGCGTAAGATTTAGATCTACCATACCAGTAAACGATGATATTATCGTCTTCGTAGGATGACCATTGATCGAAGTCATCGTGAAATTGGACGCGATTTTTACCGAAAACTTCCTGCGCCACCTGTGCGAACATTACTTGAGAGCCACAGCAGAGCAATAGCATTAATCCTAGTAATATTTTGAAGCGGTAAAAAGTCATTGTCATTTAGTAGATTAAATTGCTAGCTTTAACAACAGCGGGCTATGCGCGGTTTTATTTAAAACATTATGAATCGGAAAAACCTAATGGAAAATTATTTTTTAAATTTAGAAATCAGTTCTAATGTACCACTGTATTCCTCCTCATTTTCTTTGGCATGAACTATTGCCTCTTCTGCTGCCACCATGCCTTTTTTGTATTTTCCCATCTTTAAGAGCAATGCAGCCCTGGTGTCGAGATAGGCATAATTCTTCTCAATTGTTAAAGCTTCATCTATCCAATTAAGGGCACTTTTCAAATCTTTTTTAGAATCAGAATTTTCATAAACAAACCAAGCATGAGAATTTAAAGCTGCGGCATTGCCCTTTGCTTTTTCGTAGCCTGCTCCCTTCATATAATCAATAACCTTTTCATTTTGACCATTGATTTGGTAGTAATACATTTTAAATTCTTCGTTTCGAGGATCATCACCAAGAACTATCGAAAGCATGTTGTCAAAATCGGTTTCAAGCATGGATTTGCCGTGCATTTGTAGCTCCTGAACTATTATTCCGGTACGAAGTTCATCCACGTGCTCCTCCCCTAAAAAGTTTTCAAAAACTTTGGGATTCTGCAACATGTACATACTGATTTTATTTTTAGAATCTCCAACAAAATTGGACATGAACATAACATTTTCTTTGGTATTCCAGTCTGCTTGTGAATTCATATATTCAGAGGCTACTTCGCCGGCATTGGGATTGTAGGTCTCATTTAACATCAAGGCATACTCCTTTAGAAATTCAGGATCTTTGTTTCCTTGTTCATATTTTCTTTTTGCTGCAGAAAATTGTTTTTTCGGATCCAGGGCATCTCTCCCCAAATCAATCAATGCCTGAGCATCTTTATAACCAACTGCGGTATGAAGAATTTCACCTTCGGCATCCAAAAATAATAAAGTAGGGTAGGCTTTAACGGAATAGGCTTTAGCTAATTCTATACCCTCTCCTTTCTCCATGTCTATTTTCACATTGATGAAGTTGGTGTTATAATATTTGCCTACGGCATCATCCGGAAATACTCTCGACGACATCATTTTGCAGGGGCCACACCATGTAGCGTAGGCATCCATAAAAATGGGTTTGCCGGTCTTTTTGGATTCCGCTTTAATCTCCGCCCAATCCCCTTCGAAAAAGGCTATACCTTGAGAGAAGAGAAACATCGGCGCTAAGAATAGTATAATAAAAAAGCAGTATTTTTTCATAATTGTAATTTAAATTGATTTGATACTTTCGATCATCTTCTCGGCTTTGCTGCGATTCATATCACCTTCCAATGATAATTCTACCGCTTTTTCCAGCTTTTCTATGGCAGTTTCCTTATCTCCTTTCAAGAAATATACCTGAGCAATATCAATATAAGTTTCGGCATTCGGTTCAATTGAAATGGCTCTGTCGAGTAAAGAAATCCTTAAATCCGACATCGAAAGTGAATTGGCACCAAAAGTATTGGATATAGTTTCATTCAATTTTCTCAACTTTTCAGGCTCTTTTTTATATTCATCTTCCGCCA
>CALCSX010000187.1:5000-8455 GCA_937894165.1 uncultured Saprospiraceae bacterium
TCTCTAAACTTCATTGAGCAGTTTAAAATTTCAGGCATGTGAAACGCTGCTTGAAGTCGATTTACTGAATTAAATGACATATGATCTGCCTCAATCAATAATTTTTTAGGTAAAACAACTCCTATTTCATTTAAATAATCGGGTATCTGTTCAGGTTTTCGAATAAATATAGCTCTTTCATCTTTTAAACTGATTGGTCGTTTAACAAAAATAATTGGTTCATCACTTTTAGTTATATAAAGAAAACCATCGAATATAAAACCACATAACCAATAAATATTAACTGAAGAGGTTATAATACAAGCATCTGCTTCAAGGTTGATTAATTGTTGTTGTATTTTCTTGTATCTTAATTCCATATTATTTTAATCTGTATCTCATTTAATTTGTATTTCAAATATACTACTTTCGGATCAATTAAAGTAAGATTACAAAGTTTAAAGGGGTAAATAAATATATGAAGATTTAATTATATATAAGTTATAAGTATGTTTTTTGTTTCAATATGGTTCTTTAATCCATAAAAAAGTTATCTTTACGTATTATAATTAATTGAGGTGCACGGAAAAATATTAATTGTAGAAGATGATCGTTCTTTCGGATCTATGTTGCTAAAATGGTTCGAACGAAATGGATTTACGGCAACACTGTGTAATGGAATGTTGGCAGCACAAGAAACTATGTCCAAATCTGAACAATATGATGTTGTCCTATCAGATTTAAGATTACCCGATGGAGACGGTATTATGCTTTTATCCTGGATCAAAGAAAGATTCACATCTCTTCCCGTAATTATCATTACAAGCTATGGAGAAGTTCAAACTGCTGTCTCGGCTATAAAAATGGGCGCTTTTGACTTTCTTGAGAAACCTATAAACCCTTCACTTTTAACCAAAAAGATAGAGTCCGTATTTGAATCCATTAAGGCTGGAAAAGACAATATTCAATCTTCGAAATATATTGATACTTCTAAAAGAGTATCCCATTTTCCAAAAGATAAAGATAACAATTTTGTTCAAGGTGAAACTGAGTTGGCAAAACAGATGTATTCACATATTGCTTTAGTCGCTCCCACACAGATGTCAGTAATGATTGTTGGCGAAAGCGGAACAGGTAAAGAGCATGTCGCACACTTAATACATAAAAGAAGCTCCCGGGCAAACAAACCTTTTGTTGCAGTAGATTGTGGAAGTCTGTCAACTGAATTAGCACCAAGCGAGCTGTTTGGTCATAAAAAAGGCTCATTTACATCTGCTATAGAAGATAAAACTGGTTTTTTTAGAGATGCAAATGGAGGCACACTGTTTTTAGATGAAGTTGGAAATCTACCTTATGGTGTCCAAATGCAAATATTACGATCATTACAAGAAAAAAAAATTAGATCCATAGGGACTTCCAATGATATAAACGTAGATGTTAGAATTATTACTGCCACCAATGAGAATTTAGAAAAAGCAATCTCTGAAGGGAAATTTAGAGAAGATCTATTTCACCGTTTAAATGAATTTAAAATTACAGTACCATCACTTAGACAATGTGTAGAGGACATAAAACTTTACGCTAATTATTTCATGAATGAAGCTAACAGTGAATTGGATAAAAATGTAGTTTCGATTTCAGATGAGGTTATGGGTGTATTAGAAAAATATCCGTGGCCTGGTAACCTTAGAGAGCTACGAAACGTAATCAGGAGATCCGTTTTGTTTACTCAAGGGGATACTTTAACACTTAACAACTTACCTAATTTAGATGTTTCAAAATCAGAAAAGACCGAAGAAGATACTATTTTTGAAGGAGAAGAATTTAAAGATGTAAATGAGAGAGACCGAATAATTATTGCCCTTAAAAAAATGAATGGGAATAAAACTAAAACGGCTCAAATGCTCAAAATAGATAGAAAAACTTTATATAACAAATTGCACCTTTATAATATTGAACTATAGATAGTTTTCTCTAATACTATCAGTAAATTCTCTTATTTGATCTAAATTTTGAGTTACCTCCTCTTTCCACTGCGGATAAGAACTTTCGTCTTTGACACGAAGAGAATCCATTTTTCGGAGTGAAAAAGTCAGATATTCAGCATCCAATTGACTATAAAAAGGGTGTATTTTATGACAAATCTCTTGGGCTTCTTTAAACTGATTGTTTTTTATAAACTCTTCTAGCTTTATGTTATCTTTTTCTGAATTTTCAACAAAGTCAGCAAGGATCTCTTTTATTGACTCTTGATCATTACCAAACATAGCAGCCAACTTTGGAAACTTTTCAGCAATTGAATCTCCATTCAGGGTTAAATCATTACTTTCAACTTCTTCCAAAAACAACTTTTTTTTATTTTGCGATCCGTAAAGAATATTTAGAAGCATGTTCATTTGTATTGGCTTCTTAATAAGACCACTAAACCCCTCTAGTTCAGCTTTGTCATTTGAGTACTCATCATTGGCAGTCATTAACCATACGGGAATATCTGAGTTGTTTTGACGTATATCATACAATATTTCTGTTCCTGACGATTCAATCATTTGCATGTCTGTTAAGACGATGTCGAATGAATCAATAACACGAATGAAGCCATTAATATCTCTTGGATTATTACAAAGCTTAACTTTAAAACCTTTTTGAATAAGAAACTCCTTAATAAGGTTTCCTAATGATATATCATCTTCAAAAATGAGAATTTTACTATATTTCTTTTCTCTTTGATCTATATTAAATGAATCATCAACATCTTCTGGAATGAAGTTTTCAACCCTCTTTACTGGGAGTTTAATTAAAACATTAGTGCCAACCCCCTTTTCAGATGACATTGTTATATCTCCATTCAATGATTCTGTTAAACCTTTAGTAACATACAGTCCAAACCCACTTCCTTCTGATTTTGATGAATTTTCAACCCGAGAAAATGGTTTAAATATTTTTGTAATATCAGAATTGCTTATTCCAACTCCCGTATCTTTTATCTTGATTAAAAGAACATTATCACTGCTTTCATCAACGTTGACTTCAACCGATCCTTTCAAAGTGTATTTTACCGCATTTGAAATTATATTTATAAGTATTTGTTTTAGAGCAGTATAATCAGATTCAATGTAATAAGGCGAAGTGATATTATAATTGAAACTCAAAGCCAAGCCCTTATCATCAGTAAAAGGTCTAAACATACTCAATATCTCGTCAATCAATTCAATCAGATCAAAAGTGCTCAATTTCAATTCAACTGTTCTTTGCTCCAAACGAGAAAACTCCAATAGATTAGTAAGTAAACTTAAAATATGTCTTCCTGAATTTCTTGCAGACTTTAATTGTCGTTTTACAGTTTCAGAAATCACTTCAGCGTCCCAAATCTCCATATACCCCATAATGGAACTTAAAGGGGTTTTTATATCATGCGATACAGAAAGCAGTAGCTTATGACGGCTTTCTATTAACTCTTCGGTTTTTTGTTTTTCATT
>CALCSX010000188.1 GCA_937894165.1 uncultured Saprospiraceae bacterium
AGATATTGGACTGTATTGGCGAAGTGCTCTAAAATATTATATGGTTTTACTGTCTTTCCTTCTGGCTATTTTATGTATTTCAGCGTCTCATTTCTTCCCATTTGACAGTTCCTTTTCCAATAAAATATCATCCCTATATATGGTTTTTATAATCCTTGCTTTCTATTTTATATTAGGCTATGGAAAATCTACAGAGAGTGAAAATGTAGAGCGGTCTTTATATCAACAAGTTACAGGTTTGAATGCATTGCCTAGTTATTTGAATAGTTCTGCAGCAGAAACTTTAAGAGATAGCATTTTAACTAGTTTGAAAGGACATTTACGAACTATGCAGATGGAATGGATCGAGCTTATAAAAATGGAAAAGTATGAGCAGTCTCTAGTTCCAAATCTTTTTGCTGCTATGGGTTACCATACAAGAGTAGAACCTACTGATGAAAATTTTGCATTGTACTATAAATTAAAATCTGAATATATGACTCAGGTAGGATTTAGTCCCAAATTTAAATAAATATAAAACATCTCTTTTTCTATCTCTTTCAAACAATAATAAAGATAAGTTAAATATGATAACCGATCAATCTGATGAATTTAAATCTAAATATTCAAATTTTACAGATGATGAACTTCACATCGAATATAAAAGATTGATAAATCTGCCTAAGACTGGAGATTCAACTTTAATACTTATCGACATGACTCACATCTTTATGGAGCTTGACAAGCGGGGACTAATCGAAAAGGAACAGGAAAAACCTACTAGAGAACAAGAGAAGGCACTTATTAAAAGATTATATGATAAGGCATTAAATCAGGTATTTGCTCTAACAGCAAAATACGCAGCCGGCTTACTTATTATATCTCTCATTCCATTAGCTTTCTTACCACGAGCCAGATCCAGAAGTTCATCTAATTTGATACAAACTTTTGGTTTGGTAGGGTGGCTAATCTTTTTCATCGTAGTAGTAACAATTATTGGGTACTTAATATATCAAGACAAAAAAGTTGATGACTTATTAGATGACATGCAAGATTGTAAGAAAAACGATTTAGAAGGTACGGTGGTCAATTTGTACGGAGATAGAGGTTTGGATTTATACAGTATGGAAGTTATGAATAAAAATTTCAAGAAAATTAAAATAAACATCAATGCTTCTCAATACAATAACATAAGAACTGGTCAAAAGCTAAAAATGGAAGTTTATCGAAATTCAAAAATTTTAGCTACGTATAGACAAGTATTTTAATGGAAACTTGTTTAGAGAACTGATCTCATAGAATTTCAGTTCACCGGGAAAATAAATAAATATGTCTCGAAAATCGAGAATTTGTTTGGCAAATACAGGTTTATCGCAATATTACTTAAATTACCTACTTTACAACTTATAAAACATAGAAGTTTTGCGATCTTTTGATCAAAATCACGATATTGCCACAGCATTTCCCAAAGCCTAGCATATGATCTTCCCAAAAATTCTCAGCCAAAATAATTTAATAATTGCCTTGATTTTTGGCATGGCTATAATCTTCGCCAATGCTTGTTCTGTTAATCAACTCTTTTCACCCACACCTGAATTAGAACCCTATTATGCCAACTATGAGGAGAAGCTTGGACACCTCCTTTTCTTTGATGTTAACCTTTCGAAAGATCGAAATATCAGTTGCTCTACTTGCCACAACCCCCAACTGGCTTTCACAGATGGCTATCGAAAATCCTTTAACTCCCGAGCTGATGTCCTGAGCACGAATTCCCCCACACTGCTCAACCTGCATACCCGCAGTCATTTTCACTCTACAGACTCGACGATTACTGACATAAGAATACAATTACTAAAACCTTTGTTTTCGGAAATCCCTGCCGAAATGGGCTTTATGGATCGTGAAGAGGAAGTGCTCAATTATATCAATACAAAATATAAGAAAATTGTCAAAAAAGCACTTGATTCGAAGGAGACTTTCACAATCGATGACCTTATTTCAGCACTTGAAGCTTATGTCATGAAATTACAATCCTATGAATCAGCCTATGACAAATATATAGAATCAAAAGATCCTTCATTTCTTTCAGAAGCTGCTTTTCAAGGGATGAAATTGTTTTTTTCGGAGCGATTGGGTTGCACAACTTGTCATGGCGGGATTAATTTTCATCAGCCCAAAGATTCAATAAATTACACTTTCAATGAATACAAAACCTGCGATACATCCTTGTCTAAAAAAGCATTGAGAATTCCTACCTTAAGAAATGTAATGATAAGCCATCCTTACTATCACGATGGCTCGACCCATTACATCGAAGAAGTGCTTCGAAATTATGAAAGAGGACATATTGAAGATTGTGGGAGGGCACACCCCATTATTTTGGAGGAAAGACTTTCTAAACTTAAGAAATTTGCGTTAAAGAATAGTGAAAGAGCGCAATTAATTGCATTTTTTCATACTTTGACGGATACAAGCTATCTTAAGAAACCTTTTTTTATAGAACCACAATCATTTCTAAATTAGAAAAATGCACAGAATAATAATGATTTTATTGTTCGGGATGATTTATTCTCTTTCGATATTTGGACAGACCCGAATGATCGAACAACGGAAGGCGCAAATCCAATTTGCCTTGGCTTCTCCAATGCCCGTAATACGATTGACAAATAATACTTCTTCCATTCTATTCAAAGTTCAGGAAACATTTGTCTCCGACGCTAGAATTCAGAAATATTTATTTGACGAAACGAGTGGCAACCCAATATTAAATGAAATATTTTCAATTTCTCCGGCTCGTCCTTCCGATATTCCCGCTGAACTTCAGAAAACCACGGGTCCTTTTTACAGAATTGAATTGTATAATTATGCACTCAATTCTACCATTTTGGGTTTGGTAAATCCCAATGTTGATTCTGTCTTCAATATCGTCTTTTATGAGCAAATGCAGCCGGATTTGCCTCCATTTTTGGGTGAATTGGCGGTCGAAATAGCGATCAATGACACCACAGTGATAAAAAGTTTTGGCTACCAGCCCGATCCCAAAGGAGTTCGAATGCAGGCGACCAAAACAGCGCTCAATCGCACAAAATGCCAACGCTCACAGCATCTTTGCTTAGCTCCGACCTTTGTACAGGATGACAAAGCATTATGGGTGATTGTTGATTTGCATGAATTGAAAGTGGCGGGGGTAAAATGGACAGCGGTGGGCACGACAGGGATGGCGATTACTGAAAGAACCGTTCAAAATGATAAGTTGATGTCCTGTTATTGCGATGTAGAAAATAATATGGAGCAGGGTGACTGGAAATTTAGTTTTTCACTTTCCCGATCCGATGGTTTGGTGGTGAAAAATATTCATTTTCAGGATAAATTATTTTTTAGAAATGTGAAAACTGTCGATTGGCATGTAAGTTATTCACAGACGGAGGGTTTTGGCTATAGCGATGCGATTGGCTGTCCGGAGTACAGTAGCGCAGCTGTTCTGGCTATTGAAGCACCTTACGTCGAATTTTTATTGGAAGGGCAGGATACTATTGGTTTTGCTGTGATCCAGGAATATTTTAGTGAGGGCTGGCCGACGCCTTGCAGCTATAATTATAAGCAGAAGTTTGAGTTTTATAATGATGGTAGTTTTCGCCCGGTGATCGGGTCATTGGGCAGGGGATGTGGGAATGATGCGACTTATAGACCGGTGACGAGAATTGCATTTGCCGGGAAGGAAAATAAGGTACAAACTTTTAAGAACGGGGCTTTTGAAACCAGACCGACAGAGTTTTGGGCACATGAAAATAGAGATTTGGAATATTTTGAAGATGATTTTGTTCTTAAGTTTCAGGAAAATGTAGGGGGATTCAAAGTTCAAGCTAATCGAGGCCAGTTTAGCGATGGCGGGAGGGGCGATAATGCCTATTATTACATTACGCGATACGATTCAGGGAAAAATGAAGGGGAGACAGATTTGCCTACGCTAGGACCATGTTGCAATACTGATTATCGACAGGGTCCGGAAAAATTTATCGATAATGAAAGTATTGAAAATCAGTCACTAGTCCTTTGGTATGTTCCGGAATTGAAAAATGACAATAGGGAAGGTTTAGAGTACTGCTGGGCAGAGTCTGTTGTCGAGAATGGCGTTTATGTTCCTAAAGTGTACCCATGTTTTTCAGGACCCAAATTAATTCCCTTCAAATGAAAAACATTGCGGCAATATTACTTCTTTTCATGGTGTCTGATCTGATAAATGCCCAGGATTGCTCTGCTTTCCCTGAATTTATGAAGAAAATGGACTTTGATGGCTACAACACTGCCTTTAGTACCAATGAAATTGATCAAGTAGGTATTGTAGCTTACGAGCTGAAAGACAGATATGACCTTCATTCAGAAAAAGTAAAGTTTTATAAAGATGAATCGTGGTCAAAAGCCGGCTATTTAGGCCCTATAGTTTATGACGAGCAAGGTAATATTTACACAGCCCCACTGCCAAAAGTTAATACATTGGACAATCCTCCCGAAGACCAAAATACCATTTATATCATTGATACGAACACAGGGGTTATGAAGGAATTTTACAAACTTCCTGTCGATGCTCTTCCCAATTCTCGAAACCCTTTTGGGATTATGGGGCTTCACTATGATTGTGAAAGTGGGTTGCTATTCGTTTCGACGATATCAGGTTCCTCTTCGGAGCAAGAGATTGGGAAAATATTCAGTTTGGATATAAAGAGTAAAATTTTGACCGAGATTATTTCAGACGTGGATGCCTTAGGGCTAGGAATTTTAAACCATAAAGATCAGAAGTATTTAATTTACGGAGAGGCGAGGAACAGTATCATCAGGGCAGTTCTATTAGATGATAGCAACCATGTCTCAGGAAATCAAAATGCCTTCATTGACTTGACCGGTCTCGGAATCCGGGGTGATGATAAAGCCAGAAAATTTCAAATAAAGGAAGGGCAGCTTGATATTTATGCCGTTCCATTTATGTACAATCTTGCCGCTCCTCGTGTCAAGCAAGAGAGTGTTTATACATTTAAGTTTGCCTTGGATTCTGACAAATGGGTCTTGGTATCGATTCGCTAGGATTATTTCATAGATTCTAAATGACAAAAGGTGTATAATCATTCAGATCATACACCTTTTGTCTTAGTAATTTTATAACTTCTATCTTATTACAATCATCTTTTTGACTTCTTGATAATTTTCAGTAGAAATAGTGTAGTAGAAAATTCCTGCATTTCCTAAGTCTGAAGCTGAAAGGAAAATCGAATTCCAACCACCAGGATACACACCTTCTATCACTTTAACAACCTGTCCTGAACCAGAAGTAACTTCTATCTTCACTTTTTCCTGCATAGGCAAAAGGAAATTGATCTTGGTATCATTTCTAAATGGATTTGGTTCATTCTGAAGTAAATCGTAGCCTTGGACTATATTGTTTTTGTCCGAAACAAATTTAAGCGCCATTTTACGTGTGTCAAGTTCGCCATTATAACATTCAGACACAGGATTCTTCTGTGATTCAGATAATCGAACAGCATTTTTAAGTTCTAAATCTTCTAAAGCTCTCACTTTAATGGTTAATAAGTTGTCGACTCTATTGGAATTACCATGCCAGCTAACCGTGACCAAACCTTCCTCTCTGAAAATTCCAAAATTATGCTCACTCATTCCTAAATCCTGATTGTCAACATCCAAGATCTCCAAATTGTCTGTCAATAAAACGGATAATTGGTAGCCATCCAAGTACCTAGTCGCTTCCAAATTCAATTGGATGCTTGCTATCTCCCCTCTCATCAGCTTATTATTTCGGATGGTGATATTTTCAGTTCCTGCTACAGAACGATCTTCAGTTACTCCTAGATCAAAGCTTGCATTACTATTGATATCACCGATTTTAACGGCGACAAAATCATTGTCATTCAAGTGCTGTTCACTGCTAATATTGATAAATCTGGCATATGCCTCTCCTTCAGGGAAAGCTGTAGTAAATTGATAATTCTTGTCAATGAATTTCCAACTTAGACCTGCATTTTTTCCAGTAAAGCCTGATCTTTTTAATAGAATCAACTGCCTTAATTCCATGATGTCCAGGGCATTGATCTTGCCGTCCCCATTTACATCAGCCGCAATTCTTTCATAAGGATTTTCGATTCTGTTTTGACCCAATATATGTCTCTGGATTAAAACAATATCTAGCGTTGTCAATCCGTTCATCGGGTTGTCATTTCTTGCCGGGCTAATGTCGTAAGGCAAATTCTCGACAGTCATCTCAGGAATTCGAAGGCTGTATTTCGAGTCCGAATTGAAGTACAACTTAAATCCGTTGATAGTGAGTTCATCAGAACCAGCCAGGATTTCACCGTGGGCGGATTCGATGTGACCTCTGATTACTATTGAACCAGTGTCATTACATGCGCCGTCATTATCTTGCAGTTGAACTCTTACAGTACAAATATCAAAATTCCCGGAGGCATCGGTCACAAACACAGGGAGCGTGATAATACTTTCTAATGTTTCTGCATTATAATTATCTGAATAGTCATTACAATCAAAGACTCTAACTTCCAAGGCTCCGGCTTCACCAAAAGGAGCATTAAATGTATATTTCAAATCTCCCGCACAGTTGTCAAATGAAGCAACATCGAAGATACTTGCATTTAAGCTTATCATACCGGCACTTGGCATAAGAACCGCAATGATCTCGTCTGTACAAATTGGCGATGGCTTTTTGTCATCTCTCACTCTAAAGTCAAATTCACAAATACTAATATTGCCACATCTATCATCTAAAGTCCATCTAATTCTGTGTACGACATTCTGAAATTCAGCCCCAAAGTTGCCAAAGTTAAAGCCAAACTGTCCCAACGCGTTGACATTTCCATCACCACTAACTATAGTTGCTGTCGGAACAAAGCTATTCGCTCCACTTCCCAATGTCAACTGATAAGTGTAAGTGATATTTTGCAACTTAGAGCAATCATCACTAGCTTCTAAAGCAAAGCTCAGAACAGGAGTACAATTCTCAGAAGTATGTGCTACCGTAATCAAGCCTGTTGGGCAGCCCACTGTAACTGATTCATCGTCAACAATTCCTGCATTCGTCAAACTCACTGTTATCTCCTCAAAGACAGCCGGCGCAGAATCCAATACCCTTATCACCTGTTTGTACATCCATTGTCGGTACGTTCCGGTCTCGGGATCGATTTGACACCAGTCGATTATTTTCCAATGTCTGATAATTTTAATACAACCGCCCTCTAATTCAAATTCCCAATCATCGTAGCCTACGCCCGGTATGGAACAAGCTACAGGTCTTAGGAATGGCATTGATCTTGGTCTGGTACTTTCCCCTAATTCTGCGAAGTCAGAGAATATACTTTCTGTTTCATTATATCTCTCCTTCAATGATTGAATATCATATGCTTCATCGCAAGAAGGCAAATCTAAATCTATCGGCCATACGATATCATCAATCCGATTATGACCGCCACCCGGTTGCACATCTAATATTCTGAAAGGAGTCTCATTAATTACAAATATTTCCTGAGTCACTGTTCTGGTATTTGCACCTGTTCCGGCACTGAATGTTCGTCTCACTCTGTTTTGTAGATCTGTTATGCCACATTCAGTCAAACTAGCTGTAACGTTTACTCTAAGTTCCTCTTCACAAAGCGAACTTAAATCCGCCCATCCGAAACCATTTGCTAGACTCAACTCTCTGTCAGAAAGCACTTCAATCAATTCCTCAATACTTTCCACATCTCTACAATCTATAACAACATCGTCAGGACCAGTCAAAACAGGTGGTATTTTCGATTCCACCTCTACATTGACCATACAATAATTGACATTTCCATAAATATCTCTAACCCTCAAAACCACCATAATAGGGTCATCTGACGCTAAATCTTCACAACAGAGGTCAATATAATCTCTCCAGAAAGGCGCATTGGGACTCAAAGGATTGAAAACTGAACCTAAAGGCGGATTTTCAGAGGTATTATGCGTTTGACCACAAACTGTGATGGTAGTATTGCTCATGCGCATCACCTTAAAGTCAAATATTTCGCAGTTATCATAGGAACCATTGTCAAAAGAATTTGCGAAAACTCGAGCAAAAGCTTCCTCATAGCTGCCATCTTGTTGAATTTGTGCCGTTAATGATACTTTGGTGTATTCAATACAAACTGCAACCGGTGGGTTTTTGTCTTCTACGATAATATTTTCAATACAAGTAGAACTATTTCCGCATTCGTCGTAAGCTGTCCACAAAACACTGTAAGTGGTGCCGAGTCCTAACCACGCTCTCCAAGATCCATTTATAAAGGTCAATTGTACATTCGGAATACTTGGAACAACAGTTATCAAATCGCTACAATTATCAACTACAAGAGGAGCAACTAGGATGACATCCGCATTACAACCGAAAGAATGTGCGGCCACTCTTCTCGTTGGCAATTGGCCATTGTTACAGTCTACAATTACAGGGGGAATTTCGTCTTTCACCACAATAATCTGAGTAAAATCTCTCATTTCTCCGGTACAATCATCAAAAATAGTGTATGTTCTGAATAATTTGTAGGAATAATCCCCATCGCCACACAGAGGCAATTTAAGTTCATTATTTAAGCCAAACCAAATATTACATGTCACCGGTCCTGTAACTATTTCAGGTATTGTCTCACCACAAGCCACCATTATCATTGGCTCTAAGTCCAATTCTGCTAAAAGCTCATCTATGGTTAAAATTGTAAAGGTTATAATCTGTTCACATGAAGATGTGTTTCCATAAGCGTCTTTTGCCACCCAGGTTCTAATGACCGTTTTGAAAATACCATCCGGATCTTCACAGTCACCATTGATAACACTGTCAGAATAAGTTAAAGTTACTTCCGTACAATCAATGATATCGGCAAGCACAGTGAATTTTCTCTGATTGATAGCAATACTTAAATCACTTGTTGTAGATCTAAAATCTCTCGGCCAGAAAAGATCACTCGGAAATACTATTTGATTTCCTCGAGGATCTCTGTTCTCCACATAATCGTCTATGCATGGAAATTGAAGATTTTCACATTCCAATATTGGCGGAAACTTATCTTCAATAGTAATTCTTCCCCAACAAGTATTGCCCGTAACAGGATCCGTAATGTAAACTACTAAGGTCAAACCAACATGGGTGTGGTCAATAATATTTGCACCCGGATAATCAGCATTCGGATAAATATTAATGCCCGGAATCTGCGGGTAAGCTATAGTTACGATATATTCATCATAGCAATTATATCCTGAACCCTCCAAAATCATGTCCGCATTTATTTCCGCGATACATCCTTCTCCTATCGAAACATTTACTAAATCATTACATACTAGCGTTACATTATCACCTTCGAAAGGAATTATAAATACGCTAATAGTACATTCATCAACAATAATTCCTTCAGGATCTAAAAGCTGCCATGTTGAGGCGTATTCGCCGGCTTCCATAAAGTCGCCACTTTGTACTCCTGAAACATATTGAACAGTATAATCATCTGAACCACCCGGCACACATCCATCTACCGGATTTACATTCAAAGCAATTGTCGCTCCACATAAACCTGAACTCAAATTATAAAAAACATCTTGACAATCTAAAGTAACAATATCAGGAATCACGGAAAGAGATACTTGGTCCATTGCTTCACAACCATTCAATGTCGCAGTTACTGTAAATGTGTAGTTTCCGACTACAGGCGTAAATGCCTCCCCGTCGATAATACCACCATCCCACGTTATAATAGCTCCATCAGGATTGTTTGCTTCAATAACTATCTCCGTTCCGATACAAACTTGTTGGAATTCCCCTGCATCAACTTCCGGAGCTTCAGGCTCGTCGAGGATTATCACGTCCATACTTGTAGATTCACAATTCAGTAAAGCCACAGAAATACTATTGTACATTCCCGGTTCTAGGTTTTCCAGCAAAATTTCGCCATTAACATCGGACATAAAAGCTTGTGGTCCGAATGGAGAACCGTTAACATTATAAGAAATGAAATATTCCGTTTCTTGCTCGAGTCCCGATACTACAATCCTTCCATCACTTTCTATACAGTTGATAGGATTTTCGAAGGCTAATGCAAATGTTGGCCCTTCCGGATCATTTAAAAGGATCATTTCATCTAAAGATGTCTCACATCCATCAAGGCTGACTGTTACATCATTGTACATCCCCTCGCCCAAATTGTCAATCATAATTTCGCCTAATTCATCCGAGAGCATCACGAATGGCCCCATTAACATATTATCTAATCG
>CALCSX010000189.1 GCA_937894165.1 uncultured Saprospiraceae bacterium
GCTATCGGCTCTTCAACTCCCTCACAGCCCAATTCCATCGCCTTTTTATACACCTTATAGGAATTCTCTACGTAAACGTGCATCCAAAATGAAGTAGGGCTATACTCTTCAGTAGAATCGGCCACCATCACAATCGTATCATCGATTCTCACCTCTGCATGCATTATGCTCCCATCTTCTTTGTCATATTTCCTGGTGACCTCAGCTTTGAAAAGCTTTTCCAGAAAACTGATAAAATCCTTCGCTCCCTTCACGATAAAATAGGGCGATACGGAATTGTAATTAGCCGGTTTAAATGATTGGCTCATAGATATTAATTTATTATTTACAATTTATTTTCCTCTTCTTCAACTCGATATTGAACGATTTCTTTGATCAGATCATAAGGAATCGCTTCATTCAACGGCAACCGAAGTGAACCTTTAGCGAATTTGTACCGCTGTATCCTCTTCTCAAATTCCTCAATGCCACTGGGAGTCGGGTAAATGCCGATATGATTCTTAAAGGCGCCAAAATGAATCAAATTTCGCTTCATTTTGTAGGTCGGCATGCCATAACTGATATGTTCTGTAGCCTCGGGGGCACCTTCACGCACAATTTTCCGAATTTTATTCAGAATTTTTTGAATTTCAGGTGGAAAACTGTGAATGTACTCTTCAATGGTTTGCATTTGGAAGAATTTTAATTACTCCCTACAAAGTTAAGCTATTTGAAGCCGGAACATTGGTACAATTCCGACAAACTAGGGGTTTTTTGCGACAGATTACATTTTCACGTGAATTTTCAATATAGTATTGTAATTTCTGGTAGTTATATTTTTACCGTACAATTTTTCTAATTGTTCCATTCCCTTTACTGTTTTGGAAATACTCAAATCCAGCACACTAACGATAATCCTCCCTCGGGTCTCGAGAATTTTGAAGCCATCTTCAGAGCCTTTTTCAGAAAATTTGACAGTTACCGGTTTTTCTCGCAGAAATGTAAGATAAAGCCTTATATTTTCATTTGTTTCCACACCTTCGAAAGGGTTGTCACTCACCAAATCTGATATTTCATCAGCATTTACACATATCACCGGAATAGCGAAGCCAAAATGATTCTCCAGTTGACTTTGGAGAGCTGATTCCACCCTTACAAGCTCAGAATCATCACTTTCGAATACAATATTCCCTGAATTCAACAGTGTAACGATACTTTTATACCCCCATTGTGACATTTCAGCTTTGAGTTCAGCCATGGGGACTTTATGGTGACCTCCGACATTGATGCCACGGAGGAGAGCGATGTATTTTTTCATTTTTAAAGGTAAATATAAGTTAAAAGGTTGATGGTCGAGCGTATTATCAAATTAGAAAATAATGATTTTTGATCGCCGAATGAAACGCCATTGAAAGAGGAAGTCCCACTTCTAAACACTAAACTTAATATTTCTAATAAAAATTTGTAAAAAAAAGAGGAGAACTGTAAATAACTTAATATAAAATAATATATATTTGGTAATATTAACAATTCGTTAAAATTATTGACAAATGAAGAACATATTATTACTATTGACAATTTTAACTTTATTGGTCGCCTGTGACAAGGATAGTAAGGAAGCTACGCGAATTTCCGCTATAGTGAATGGGCAATCAGTGGAATTCAATGGCGCTGCTGAAACAAATGATAATTCACTGTGGGATTTTCGATTTCGCCATCCGGATCGCTCCGAATCCTTTCTTATGCAGGAGACACCCAAGAGGGAAGGAGAATATTCTATAGGGGTTAGTTTCATACCCGATACTATGTGGGTATATGCCCTCTATTATATAGATAATGATACTTCCAGTACAGATATTTATGTTGCGGGTTCTTTTAGCACACCTATTGGAGAATTAATCGTTAATGATTATAATAGATCAGCGAACCAAATCAGCGGAACTTTTGATTGCGTACTACATATAGACCCGCCAAAAAAGAATCCTGAAAATCCCGATTCTATCATTATCGAAAATGGACAATTCACGGTTAATATTAAGGATTAATTTTGAATTCGGGGCGTTTCACTTTACATTTGAGAAAGGGAATTAGCTTATCACAAGGCTATTGTTATCCATCAATAGCCACATCTAATAAAATTCCCACCGTCATAATCTACTCTTGCCAAGTGAATATGCATCTCTAAAGCCGATTCAATACCAGTCAAGGTAAATGTAGAAATGTTGCGTGCATGGGACTTCACAGTAACTCTGGATTTTATAAAGTCGCCCTTCTGCTGAGGTTGGCTACCTTCTCGTCCTATTGAATAAGAAAACCAAATAGCTTCATCGTAATTATTTTGAAATTCTATGGTGTAGACATATTGCATTATTTCCTTATTAAAAGCACCTCTTTTGATTCTGTATTCCAGTCCCTGGAAACAGCCGGATGTGCGGAAATAACTGAATTCATTTTCTAATGTAGGGACAGATAAAGTTTCTGTCAATCCTGTCTTGCCTACATGCTCCATAAATGAGCTATGATGATCTTCTGAATCAAATCTATGTCCGTAATTGATTCGTTCAGAAACTATTCTTTTATAGAGTTCGGCTTCGGGTAGTGTAATTATGCCACAAAGGAGCATTGCAATTATTATTATCATTTTCTTTATTTTTTGTGGTTATCAATATTTCTTTTTCTATAGATTGCTTTTTGTGGACATAAGGTAACCGATAATAGAAAATTTTTAGGATGTATTTCATCCCATCCGGGACGAGAGGAGGTGCTAAAATATTATCTACCCCACATTTTGTACCTGACGGGACATGGTTTTTCATTAATATTTGTAGACGAAAATTCAACCTTCAATTTTTCTACAAATGGACTAAGTTGTAAAACCTTAAAAAGATCTCTACCTACAATATTATTCAAAGTCATGAAAAGTGGATTTTCATTAAAAAAGTCTCCTAATACACCCTCACGCATCAGCGATGTGCAACAGTGCCGGACGAAGGGAGGCAGACCGCAGGGCCGAGCGAGTAGCGAGCTGTGGAACGTAGCGCCCGCAGGGGATGCCCTCCTCCGTTTCATTTAAGCTCTAAATAGTACCCGAATCTTCCTTATCTTTGTCACTTAAACCACAAAAAATTGAAAGTAGTTCTCCTTACGCCACCCTTCACGCAGCTTAACACGCCTTATCCGGCGACGGCTTATCTCAAGGGCTATCTAAATACGCTGGGGGTAGAGTCTTTTCAGTCGGATCTGGGTCTGGAAGTGATTCTCGAGGTATTTAGTTCAGCGGGACTGGAATCAGTTTTTGCAATGGTGGATGAGTCTGAAAAGAAATTGTCGGATAATGCCTATCGAATTCTTACCAACCGAAAAAAATATCTCAAAACGATTGATGCTGTCATATCATTTCTTCAGAATAAGAATCAGACGATGGCGCATACCATTTGTGCGGGGAATTACCTGCCTCGGGCGGGCAGATTCGAGCAATTGGAGGATCTGGAATGGGCTTTCGGCACAATGGGAACGCATGATAAGGCGCGACATCTGGCGACTTTGTATTTGGAGGATTTGGGGGATTTGATCACGGAGGCGATTGATGAGAATTTTGGGTTTAGCAGGTATGCGGAGCGTCTGGCGAGAACGGCGACTCATTTTGATGATTTGTACGAGGAGTTGAATGATGAAAATTCTTTGATTTCGGATGTGATGTTACAGTTGGTAGAGGGGATTTTGGAGGATGAAGAGCCGGATGTGGTATTGATTTCTGTCCCTTTTCCCGGAAATGTCTTTGGGGCTTTCAAATGTGGGCAATTTATCAAGGAAAATTACCCCGATTTACCCATTGTTCTTGGTGGCGGCTATGCGAATACTGAGTTGCGGCGGGTTTATGACGAGCGTGTCTTTAAATTTGTGGATTTTATCACTTTGGATGATGGGGAGGCGCCTGTGAGGCATATTTTGGAGTATTTCGAGAGCAAAAGGGCGAAAAATGAGCTAAAAAGGACTTTTTTGCTGGAAAATGGAATGGTTCAGTACATCAATGGCTCTTCGGAGTTTGATGTGCCTCAGCTGGAGGTGGGGACGCCGGATTATGGGGATCTGCTGCTGGATGAATATTTGTCTGTGATTGAAGTAGTGAATCCGATGCACAGGTTGTGGAGTGATGGGCGGTGGAATAAATTGACATTGGCGCACGGTTGTTATTGGGGCAAGTGCTCCTTCTGCGATGTCAGTCTGGACTATATCAAGCGCTACGAGCCGGTGACGGCGGCGGTTATTTGCGATAGGATCGAGACGATAGTGGAGCAGACGGGACAGAACGGTTTTCATTTTGTGGATGAAGCGGCGCCACCTGCATTGATGCGGGATGTTGCATTGGAAATACTACGGCGGGATTTGACGGTGGTGTGGTGGACGAATATAAGATTTGAGAAAAGTTTTACCCGTGATCTGTGTAGTCTTCTGAGAGCTTCGGGCTGTATAGCGGTGTCGGGCGGTTTGGAAGTAGCTTCGGATAGGTTGCTGGATAAAATGAAGAAGGGCGTGAGTGTGGCCCAGGTGGCGCGGGTGGCGGATGCTTTCTCGGAATCCGGGATTATGGTTCACGCTTATCTGATGTATGGATTTCCAACGCAGACGGCGCAGGAGACCATTGATAGCATGGAGATGGTGCGCCAGATGGTGGCAGCGGGAGTGATTCAGTCAGGATTTTGGCATCAGTTTGCCATGACGGCGCACAGCCCGGTGGGATTGGAGCCGGAAGCATTTGGGGTGAGCCGGGTGGGGCCGGATTTTGGTGGCTTTGCAGATAATGATTTGTTTCATGAGGATGCTGCGGGAGTGAGGCACGAGAATTTTTCGGAGGGATTGAGAATTTCGATATTCAATTATATGCAAGGGATGGGATTGGAGGAGGATGTGCGATCTTGGTTTGATTTTGAGGTGCCGGCTACTACTGTTGAGCCGGGTTATATCGAAAAGTGTTTGATGGAGGAGGCGGATAGGAAGCCAAAGGATTCGGATCAGATGATTTGGATTGGAGGGGAGTTTGGAGAGCCGAGATTGGTGGGAGGCAAAGGAAAGGAAGGGTTTTGGGAGTTGGAGGTTACGGGTTTGGAGGAAAATTTTGTTTTGAATTTGGAGAGGAAATGGGGGGAGGCAATTTATAAAATATTGTGTGGGGCTAAGGCACAAGTTGCAAACTTGCGCCAGCAAAGTGGTTCAAACGAGCGACAGAATGATCAAGAGGAGGCACAAGTTACAAACTTGCGCCAGCATGAGCTTACAAATACGCTTCAGCAAGGGGAAAGTGGGCAGAAATTTAGTGTGGGAATGGCGCGGCAATTGTGGGCTGAGAAGGAGATGGGAGATTTTGAGGATTTTTTGGGTTCGGAGGTATATAGAGCGCTGCGAGAGAAGGGTTTGTTGATAATATGATGGCCTAGCGGCCGTTCTTGGTTCTGACGCCTTACGGCTGTTTTGGGTTCTGGGTTGTGCTACGGGGATGAATTATTGTTCTAATTTTAGGCATTTGTATCATGTGTTTGGGAAATTACCCTAAACCAATCCTTTTACCCTTTGTACATTCTTGTAATTTCGTCCACCGTCGATTAGGGTCAAGAAAAATTTAGGTTGGGAAATGACCAGATACTTTGAATTCTGAACCGGTATAATGCGGATAATTTCGCCACCGGATTCGTTGCCCCATTCGGTTTTGATTTCTATCACATCATTTTGGATAGCAATTTTCTTATCACTAAAAAATAGGTTGGAGTTAAGTTTTTCTAAAAGCTGTAATGGACTAAGTGGAGTTTCCAAATAGTCTTTTTGAACGGGTAAAACATTTTCGATACTTGGATTAGAAATACCTAAATCCACCATCGCTCTCCTTTGCGTGATGATAAAAATATAAGCGGAGATTCCACCTGTTAATATAGCAAGGAGAAAAGTAATGGACAATTAAGAAAATATTTCGTCCCCAAATATAAAATTTGAAGATATCAACATGAAAAACATTGTTGCCATCCAAAAGCCTAGTATTTTCAGGAAAAATTTAAATTTAAGACCCATTTACAAACTATTTAGTATGCTAAATTAAATATTTTGGAGGAATTTACAGGCAGCTACTTTACTTATTTGCTATTATTTAACATGAAAATTCTAGTCTGTATCGAAGATTAGAAATTATTCTACCTGAAAAAAATGCCTTAATTAGCATAAAAAATTAATGCAATTCCTACTTTTGGATTGTAATGGTAAAATTGAGATCTGTATTAATTCAAATACTTGTTTGTGTTTGTCCTCTCCTACATGCCCAAGATAAATCCCTTGATTTTATAGGCGTGAAGGATGGTTTATCGCAAGGGATGATATATTCCATTCTGCAAGATTCGGACGGTTTTATTTGGATAGCAACCAAGCACGGACTCAATCGCTATGATGGTAACAAGATGAAAATTTTCCACCCTGATGCAGACAATCCTTATTCTCCCGACGACCTGACTATTACTTTTCTTTTCGAGGATTCGCGAGATTGGATGTGGGTGGGTACACAGTCGAATGGACTTGAAATTTATGATAAGAAAACAGAAAGATTTTATGCCTTGAAAGATTTCAAAGATGCTGATGTGTCCGCCGGTTTTATCAAATACATCGAAGAAGATAAGGAGGGTAATATCTGGGTTGCCTCACTCACAGGTCTTTACAAATTGGATTTTTCGAAATTCTCAACAGATAAATCAATACAGACCGGCTTGAAAGATGTAAAAGTCAATACCATTCAAAGATCTGAATCCGGCGTTTATACAATTTATTTTCACAAAGATAGTGTTTACTGGGGAGAGGATCTCGCATTAAAAAGTATGCATACGGCAGGTTCCGAAATTAAGAGAAATATTCCCCACGACATTTCCCCGGAAGAAAAAAACATCAACAAAATATTTATTGATAAATATGGTGTCAAATGGATATTCCGCCCTCATTCTTTTACCAGAATAGATGGAAAATCCTCAGAATACACACAACTTCCACTCAACGAAAAGCTTCCCGCCGTAGGAGTTTTTATAGATTCAGACACGAGTTTTTATATTCTAGGTTACGAATTACATCATTATAAGGTGAATTCAACCGGCATTCAATCGGTTGAAAAGAAAACTAGTTTAGGAACTTACTTTGGAAAATATATTACCATTGATAGAGCCGGCATGATGTGGATGGGAACGAATGGTTATGGTATTTTTAAATACAATCCGGGGAAGGCATTGTTTCGACATCTTCTGGAAGGCAAAAGTTTACAGCATATTTTTCAAGATCAAGCCGGAAATTTATATGTCTGGACGAATACCAGAATCGTAGTGGTAGATCAAGAAAGTGGTGAGCTTACAGAAACCGCTCCTTTTCCGAGGGAGGTGTTGAATGCAAGGAATATTTATCAGGATAATTTGGGCAATTACTGGGTACAAAAACCTTTTCACGCGGAAGGAGTAAAATTGTGCAAATGGGATATTTCCTCTCAAACAATGATTGATTATCCCTATTCACAGGAACCAAATATCCTCAGTTTTATCTTTGAAGATTCTCATGGTGGAATTTGGATAAGCACCGAAACACAGGAATTACTGCATCTGGAAAAGGACGCAAAAACATTTGATTCCTATAAAATTCCTGCGAAATTGTCAAGTGAAGGGGCAAATGTCCAGATTACTTCAATCATTGAAGACAATTCAGGTCGTTTCTGGTTAGGCACATCGCAGGGAGTTTTCAACTTTATTTTAAATGGGAAAGAAATTCAATATGGCAAAGTCCTTTTAGAATCAAGAATTGAAGGCAAAGGATTATCTAACGCACATATTTTAGACATTCATCAGGATTCGCAGGATGATCATATTTTTTGGTTTGCCACCAAGGGCGGAGGATTGAATAAATACAAAGAAAATACAGGAGAATTTGAATGGATAAAGCTGGAGCAAGGATTACCTGATTTGGTAGTTTATGGAATACTTAATTATGGTCAGGATTTATGGTTAAGTACAAATAAAGGGCTTGCTGTTTATGACAAGAATAGCGGTAATATAAGTGTTTTTACGCAGGAAGAAGGCTTGCAGAACAATGAATTCAATACCTTTTCTTTCTTTAAAGGTGGAGACAGTCTTTTATATTTCGGGGGGATAAATGGTCTTAATATTATTGATCCCAAGCTCATCAAAAGCAATTCGGTGAAACCGAAAGTGGTGATTTCAGATATCCGAGTCAATGACATGAAGTTAAATCATACAGCGCATTCTAGCATTAGTGATAAGGACTTTGATTTAGAACTCGATCATTTTGAAAACATGATAACTTTTCAATTTTCCTCATTGGATTTCACGGCTCACGATAAAAATCTTTACCAATACAAATTGGAAGGGGTAGATAAAAATTGGCTTAGCCCCACCCACACCAATGAAATCACCTATGCCAATTTAAAGCCGGGTTATTATACTTTCAGAGTTCGGGGCACCAATAATAGTGGGATTTGGTCTGAGAATGAAGCTATTTTTAATTTTAGCATACAGACACCGTGGTGGGCGAATAATTGGGCTTATAGCATTTATTTTTTACTGATTTTAGGGGGGATTATTGGGATATTTCGTTTTCAGAATAATAGAAAGGAGCTGAAGCGGCAGCTGGATTTTGAAATCAAGGAGGCAGAAAGATTACAGGCATTGGAGAAGTTGAAAAGCAACTTTTTTTCCGGCATTACCCACGAGTTTAAGACGCCGCTGACATTAATCATTGAGCCTTTAAGGCAGGTTATTGAAGATATCGATGATCCGAAGATTAAAGCCAAGCTTGAGTTAGCGGGAAGTAATAGTCACAAACTGCTCAAGTTGGTAAATGATTTGCTGGACATGTCGAAGCTTGAGGATGGGAAATTGAAATTGGTGAAGAGCAAAGTGAATTTATCTTCATTTATAGGGGAGATTTGTGAAAACTTCATGGCCATTGCTGAGCAGCGCAATATTCAAATCGTATTTAGAAGTGAGAAAGATGTCAATTTTTTGACTGACCACTCCAAATTTGAATTGGTTATGAATAATCTACTTATGAATGCTGTCAAATATACACCTGAGGGCGGGGAAATCGAGGTGTTGTTGAAAAAGGTGTCTGGGCAAAGCGGGAAGGAAATAGCTATTAGTGTCAAGGATAATGGCATTGGTATTGAGTCGGAGGAGCGGGAGAAAATATTTGATCGTTTCTATCAGGTTGATAGCATGGTGAATAGCAGTGGTGGCGGAACAGGAATTGGGCTGGCACTAACCAGAGAGCTGGTAGAACTGATGGGAGGTCGGATCTTTTTGGATGAAACTTATTCGAAAGGGGCTTGCTTTCAAATAGTATTGCCCGTGGTAGAGGAAATTGAAATATTGGAAATAAATGAAAAAATAAAAATCAATGAATTACTTGAAACCCCTACCCTACCTGAAATCCGGGAAAATGAAAAAAAAGAGATCAATGGGGATGAAAAGGCTACCGTATTAATTGTAGAGGATAATGCTGATCTTCGCATGTTAATTGGCGACAGCCTGAGACCTTATTTTAAATTGGTCATAGCCGCAAATGGTGAAGAAGGAATCCAGAAAGCCGAGAAAATAATTCCGGATTTAATCGTTACAGATCTAATGATGCCCGGAAAAAACGGTTATGAATTGTGCCAATCGATAAAAAGCACTACCATAACGGCACATATTCCAGTCATTCTTCTAACTGCCAAATCTGCTATGGAGGCGAAGCTCGAAGGACTAAAAATAGGTGCTGATGATTATATTACCAAGCCATTTCATAGTGAAGAATTAGTGCTACGCGTTCGAAATTTGATCGAATCACGCAGTAAAATTCATGCTAGTTACCAAGAAAAATTGAAGACCGGACAATTAGGAGACATCTGGACCAAAGTCCCCGGTTTGACTGAAGGAGATAAGATCTTCATAGAAAAATTTACCAATATTATAGCTGAAAATTTATCGAATGATGAAATGACGGTAGAAGATTTTGCAGCCAAAATGCATATAAGCAGAGCGCAACTTCATCGAAAAATAACGGCTTTGACAGGACAAAACACTTCGGAATTTATACGAAATTATAGACTCGATAGAGCGGTGGAACTTCTTAGAATCGGTAAAGGTAATATCAACGAAATATCAATGGAAGTTGGGATACCGAATAGAAATTATTTTACTAGGAAATTTAAGGAGAGGTTTGGGAAGCCGCCGAGTGAGATCTAGACCCCTAAATAAGTGAAGGGTATTTAAAAAATATCATTAAAAAAAGGTAAATTACATAAAATGGCACCTCCAACAGTAAAGTTATATCGCATACAAATTAAATATATTGAATAAATACATCTACTTTTAGAAAAGATGAATAAACCATCCCTAGTCTGAGGAAAATGCTACCCATGTGGATAAAATTATATAATTAATTACCTTTGGGGCTTAGAAAAATAATTGAGATACATGAGGAAGAAATTAGTGAAGGATGTCAAATTTCACGGTATAGCAGACAAGGGGCTGGCTGTGGGCAGGAATGAGGAGGGAAAGGTGTTTTTTGTGGAAAATGCCGTTCCCGGAGATGTGGCTGATGTTTTTGTTCTTCGAAATAAAAAAGGAGTACCCTTTGGCTTTGCGCAGGAAATCACCACTTTTTCTGATGAGAGAGTCATTGCACCTTGCCCACATTTTGACTATTGCGGGGGCTGCAAGTGGCAAAACCTGAACTACCAATCCCAATTGAAATATAAGCAGATCAATGTCGTGGATGCCGTTCGGAAAATCGCCAAACAGGATCCTGAATTGGTTTTGGACGCTGTAGGCTCAGAGAAAATTTTTGAATATAGAAACAAGTTGGAATTTACCTTTTCCAACAAGCGATGGTTGACACCCGAAGAGATTAAATCAGAAGCTGAAGTGAATGAAAGAGACGCAGTGGGCTTCCATATTTCAGGAGCATTCGATAAAGTTTTAGATATTTTCTCATGCCAGTTACAAGATAACAAGTCCAATGAAATTCGAAATTTTATCCGCGATTTTGCGATAGAAAATGAGTTGTCTTTCTTTGATTTGAGGATTCAAAAAGGGCTACTTCGAACTTTAATTATTAGAAATACCACATTGGGAGAATGGATGGTGACCATGGTATTTTTCGAAAATAATAAGAAGCAAATTCAGATACTTTTAGAAGCTGTAAAAGAGCGCTTTCCCGACTTAACTTCTATTCAGTACATCGTCAATGCTAAGAAAAACGATACTATTTTTGATCAGGAGGCGCATTTATTTCATGGAAAGAGGACTATTCGAGAGAAATTAGGTCATGTTTACTTCGATATTGGCGTAAAATCATTTTTTCAGACCAATACATTGCAAGCGGAGCAATTGTACTCGATTACCAAGGATTTTGCAGGGCTGCAAGGCGATGAGTTGGTTTTCGATCTCTATACAGGATTGGGAAGTATTGCACTTTACGTGGCTGATCAATGCAGATTTGTGGTTGGAATTGAGGAAGTGGAGCCTGCCATCGCCGACGCAAAATTAAATTGCGAATTAAATAACATTTCAAATGCAGCATTTTATGCCGGCGATGTGAAGGATTTGTTTAATGAAACCTTGATACAAAAATACGGCAAACCCGATGTAATCATCACAGATCCTCCACGCGCAGGCATGCACGGGGATGTCGTGGATATGTTGTTGAATATTGCGCCTAAAAAGATCGTTTATGTGAGTTGCAATCCATCAACGCAAGCCAGAGATATACAACTTTTGAGTGCTAAATATAATTTGGTTAAATTACAGCCTGTAGATATGTTTCCACATACACATCATATTGAAAGTGTTGCATTATTAACATTAAAAACTAAATGATGAGCCAGGAGAACGGTAATATGAATCAGTACGAGCAATTGCGGGAAAAGCTTTCGGGCTGGCTTCCGATATTGTCGAATGCATCGGATATGATCATCAATCAAGGGATATCAGATTATCCTATTTTTGTGATTAGTAATGATGAATTGGAAATAGGAATTGCGATGGCCAAGGAATCTGAGGATACCCTTAAAATCAAGGCAAGCACCTTGGAGGAATTCGTAGCAAGGAGACTGATCAGCCCTGAAAAAGTGGAGGAATTCAAACAAGCTTACAAGGCGCCGGATATCTATATTTGCATTTCTATTATTGCTTCGGATAAGAGTGAAATAATATTTTTGCCAAGATAAATGTCTCTGCAAGGAAAGCCCAATTACTGCGTTACTCTCGTATTTGAATCAGTCATTTATTTCCTATAAACTCCTTGGATTCAAATACTTCGAAAGCCTTGTCCTTGAACTTTTCTTATCAGAGACTTTCCTCAGGTCGATGTATTGCAGACTTTAATATTGTGAAAGCTCAGGATTGTTAAAATAATGGCAAAACAAACTAAGGGGAAGTGTCGTTTCAGTATGGTTAAACTAAAAAAATAAAAAATAAATGTCTAGTAACGGATCAGATGTAGCAGCAGTCGACAAATTAGCTCAGAAATACCAGGAATTAAGATCAGAAATAGGAAAAGTAATTGTCGGGCAGGATGATGTTGTAAAGGGAGTTTTGATATCCATTTTTAGCAACGGGCATTGCCTGTTGGTGGGAGTTCCGGGGCTGGCGAAAACCTTGTTGGTTTCAACTATAGCTGAGGTTTTGGATCTGGATTTTAAAAGGATTCAATTTACACCGGATTTGATGCCATCTGACATTACAGGCTCGGAGATTTTGGACGATAAGAGGAATTTTATGTTTTCGAAGGGACCACTTTTCGCTAATATAGTTTTGGCTGATGAGATTAACAGGACACCACCGAAGACGCAGGCAGCACTTTTGGAGGCAATGCAGGAGAGATCGGTAACTATTGGAGGCAAGAATTATACACTACCTAAACCATTTTTCGTGTTGGCCACGCAGAACCCTATCGAGCAGGAGGGAACTTACCCATTGCCCGAGGCACAGTTAGACAGATTTATGTTTAATATTCCATTGGATTATCCTAGTTACTTGGAGGAGTTACAGGTGGTGAAGAGCACTACTACCGATGTTAAACCACAGTTAAGCAATATCCTCACTTCACAGGAAATCATTGATTTTCAGCATTTAGTAAGACGTATTCCTGTCTCTGACAATGTGATGGAATACGCCGTGAAGTTGGTGGGTAGCACGCGTCCCGGCACTGAGGGAGCGGCTAAGATCGTGAACGAGTATATTTCATGGGGAGCCGGACCGAGAGCCTCGCAGTTTTTGATCGTCGGAGCCAAGTGTCATGCAGCTATTCATGGTAAATATAGTCCCGACATTGAGGATGTGCGAGCGATTGCCAAATATGTTCTGAGACACAGGATAGTGAGAAATTACAAGGCGGAAGGAGAGGGATTGAACGAGGATGCTATTGTAGCGCAGTTGATGTAGGATGAAAAAACAAACAATTTGAAGATATTTATTAAAAGGGTGGGTTTCCGCCCTTTTTTTGTGGGGGAAATTTGGGCATCCACTGACCGCCCGGATCAAAATTATAAAGCTATTCGAATAAGAATGGGCGGGCAGTGCCGGGCTATTCATGACTCCGCTTTCGCTACGGTGCTTGTGTGCCACTGCGCACTGGCTCCTTTGTCGCCATCATTACTATCCCTGATGCGGAATAGTGTCAAAAAGAAAATTTAAGCTTAAAAATTGATTAAAACTTTTTATGATGAATGAAGCTATTTGGAGAATTGTTCAAAATAAAACATTCGAAAAAACTACCACTAAAGAAACAATCTACTTAAAGAACAGACCCACCTACCCAACTAAATTTCAATTTAGTAAGTCTTTACTATTGTTTGAGAGTTTGTAATCGATATGATTGAATATTAGCAGTCGGATCAATATTTTTCATTCTGTATTTTCAGGGATATATTTTACAGATATTCTGAAAGTATGATAAATGATTGCGGTACTTTAATATTTTTCCTTAAAAAGACATTTTTATAATCAAAAGCTCCATTACAAATTAAATGCAAATAAATAATATGAAATATTTAGTAATTTTAATTTTTACACTTTTGTATACACTAGATCTTTTCGGCCAGCCTGACACCATTGTTATGTACAATGTGAAGGATCAAACGCTACAATTGATTCCACCGGTGGATTATGATAGTACCTTAGTCTTCGAAAATACTTCCTTCTCTCAGGGCGTATTACCGGGAAAGGTTCAATTGAACCTAGAGGTTCCAAGTTCAAATATTCTCGAGGGAACACAATTTACTGATATTGCTAGAGCTGAACTATTTTTTGATGTTTGTGCCTATCCAGTGAGGACAGCTGTGAAGCTTTTTGGATGGGACAATGATACACTAAGACATAACTGTTCAGGCACTATGATATCGGAGAATCTTGTTTTAACTTCAGCATATTGCTTATTCCAAAATAATAAATGGGCGGAGGATAGTATTTTAGTTATACCTGCTTACGATAATGGAGTTTACAAAGAGGGAATTCATTCCTCTCCTGTTGATAAGATCTATTTGTTTAAGACATTTTATGACAACAAGTCTTGGGATGATTTTGCCTTACTTGAATTAAGAAGACCTATAGGTTTCGAGACAGGCTGGCAAGGGATAGCCTATAGTAAGGATACCAAGTTTTTTACAGAATATGTTTTCCATAAATTTAGTTATCCCGGAGTTCCTAGTCCTTTTGATAGGACAAGAATTTATAATGGTGACACGCTATATTACAATTATGGAAAGATTGATTATTTTCCTAATTTTAACCCTGAAGCTATAGGAGTGGTAAATGGTCGATCACTTAGCATCCCGGGAAAAGCAGGCAGTTCGCTTTTTTATACCGATAATAATGAGTATTACACATTTGGTGTTTTCAACTGGGCACAGAGATATCGTCATTCGCTCATCAATCAAAATGTATTCCATCAACTAAAGAACATCATAGACAACTACGCCAAATATGAAAATGAGGGGCTTGATGAAAGTTACCCACTTCTAGTTTACCCCAATCCTGCGACAGATAGAGTCACGCTAGAATTCTATAATCCGGATAATCAAGATTTAACTTTGTCTATCCTCGACTTACAAGGAAGAGAGGTAAGAAATATTAAAAACATCCTTGGTGAGCGCTATTATTTGGATCGAAATGGTTTACCGGCGGGGATGTATTTTATAAGGATGTATGATGATAGGAGGGTTTTTGCGACGAAGTTGGTGTTTAAGTAAGGGAGGTTGATGAAATTAATATTTTGGTTAGGTGCAAACAAGTGGGTTTTCTCGAAAATCGAGAAAGGTCTACGCAATTAGTGTCAGAAAAATTCTCTTAAATTTTAAGGAAATAACAAGATACTGCAACCATATTGGGAAAGATATCCTTATACAGAGCAGTCTTTAAACTCTTGGGTACAAGAAGTGGAACAGTCAAATTGGGAATCACCACAATCTTTGAAATTGAAGTTTAGAAATGCTTCGATAATTTCCGGTAAACGTGTGGTGTTCAATATAAATGGTAACAATTTTAGACTGATTACAGACATAGAATTCAGATTGAAAATTGTATTTATTGTTTGGTTTGGCACTCATTCAGAATATGATTTAATCGATGCAAAAACAATAAGTTATGTTAAAGCCAATAAAAAATAAGAGTGATCACGAAAATTATCTTAATCGGGCGTATGAATTGATGCAATTAGATCTCTCACCTAATTCAAAAGAATCGGATGAGTTGGAAGTTTATTAGTGAGTCCACTCCGAAAGCCCCTTTCTATTACGAGTGGCTGCAAAACCCAATATCTTCTTTAAAAGAAAAAATCTTTCCTCATCGTAGCTATGGCTACGCCTGCGGGATATTTTTCCTTTTAACTCGATCTGGAATTTTTCGCTCATTCTCATGACGAAACGGGTTTTCGGAGTGGACTCATTAGCATTCTGATCGAGGCATATAAAAAGTCGAATTTCCCAATCGAAGCTCCCAAACCAATTGAAGCTATTTTATTCAGGCTTGACCAATTTGGGATGAGTCGCAGTGAACTTAATAAACTCTTGGGTTCCAGAAGTAGGACGAGTGAAATAATGAGTGGGAAAAAAAAATTGAGCATTGGAATGATTCGGAGACTGAATGAGATACTTGGAATTTCTGTTCAAACACTAATTCAGGATTATGATTTAGTAAAGGAGTAGGAATAATATTTCTTAAAATAAGTCTTTTTGTGCGATATTCTAACCTTGAGATTTAACTAGAAAGTTTACTTACGAGCTATAAATGAACTTTCTGCATATATGTTATAAATAATTTCGAAATTCAGCAAGTGAGGTAAAAAATCAGATTCTTTGTTCTTGACTTGGAATTATATTTCTCGAAAGTCGAAGGAAATACCAACGCTGTTCCAATCACAGTGATTTTTTCTTATACACCAAATGCTGTACTTTGTGCATCTCTAAAATAAAGATAATCCGAATGAGAATATTTAAAACTATCTCTATAAATTATATAATTATTTTTACCCTATTTGCATTTTTAAACTCATGTGAATCAGGAGGGAGCGGTATGACGCAAGCTCCAAAACTCACCGCTTTCGGGAAAGCCAATGAGATAGTGGTTATTACAGATCCGGAATTGTGGGAGGGAGCAGTGGGAGATACTCTCGATTTTTATTTAGCTTCTGCTTTTCCAATTCTCCCGGCACCGGAACCAATATTTGATCTGAGATTTTTTTCTCCGGAAGATTTGGAAGAGAAGCCTATCAGGAAAGAGTTGCGTACACTTTTGATATTAGCAGATCTTAATGATGACAATTCCCCGACCACTCAAATGTTGATCAATGATATCGGAGAGGAACGATATAGGGCTGCTATGGAGGATTCAATGGCATTCAATAGTATTGGGCATGACAAGTGGGCGCAGGGTCAAATGATCATTTATCTTTACGGTCGCGGGAAGGATAATTTAATAGAAAATATAAAAAGAAGTTGGAAAAGCATTGCATCACGAGTTAAGGAGTTCGATTCGAAACAAATTGAAGCAAATATATATCTTCCCGGTTATAACCGAGAGATTGAGGGTGTTATTCGCAATAAATACGGAATAGAAATGAGTATCCCTAAGTCCTATTTTATTGCTATCAATCAGGATAATGATCTTTGGATTCGATTAGAAACAGACAAATACAGTTCTAATTTTCTAATGAGAAAGGAGAAATATGAAAGCGAAGAGCAATTGACTAAGGCGTATATGAAGGGTTTGCAAGATAGTTTGGGTTTGAAGTATGTATCTACGTCCATTGAGGGCACCTTCAAAAGGACTAATGACATCGATCTACCAATGTTTATTGAAAAGATTGAAGAAAGAGAGAATTATACCTTGGAAAGTCGTGGCATTTGGGAAATGGAGGGTGATTTTTTGGGAGGGCCATTTATATCCAGGATGATTTTGAGTCCGGAACAAGACAGTGTGTTTTTTATAGAGGCATTTTTATATGCTCCGGGCAGGGATAAGAGGAATACGATGCAGGAGTTGGAATACATTTTAGGGACGGCGGATTTTGTGAGGTAAATGATAAAGAGAATCAGTTTACTTTTTGGAGATTTTAGACAAATATTTAGATAAGGGTTTTAATGATTCTCGAAAGTCGAATTAGGGTTGTCTTCTTCTATGTGGCTTTTCGATTTTCGAGAAAATTTTCTTACATTGGGGTTTATCTTTGATGAAATAAAGCAA
>CALCSX010000190.1 GCA_937894165.1 uncultured Saprospiraceae bacterium
ACTAAAAAAAATTAGGGGAATTAATGCCGGCAGGAAAAGCAAAGCTTCCCATCCAAATCTCACTCCAAAAAGCAAGAGAACTATTATAGAAAGAGCGAGCGGTATTATAAAATTGATTAATGAAACCAGAATTTTTTCCATCACAATAATAATTCGTGGAAAACTATTTTGCAATAATTCTCCTCCTCTTCCCAGTATAGAATCACTAATACCTTTGTAAAAACTAAGAAAAAAAAGCCAGATTGAATTACTCAAGAGAACAAAGGCAACATAAGGTATTGCTGATTCACCCGGGTCGAAAAGACCGGAAGCATGGAGTAATACCCACACCACTACCGATAAAATTGGTGATATCAATAACCATGAAATTCCTAAAATAGACTTTTTATACTGTTGTGTTAAAGTCAAAACGACCAAGCTTCTGATAAGATGACGAAATGTTACAATATCTTTGTATATCTCCACAAAAATATCCCACAGATTTTTTTCTTTATCTAGTTCAGGCGTATAAACTATTGGCTTCATAGCTGCGAAATTACTCTTTTTATATCAAATAAACTTGTAATAGATAGGAAAGCTTGGAACTCAAAATAAGACCTTTTGATTACGTATTAATAGGTGAGAAATTATTTGAATTTTTACAATAAAGTATATTTTTTATATTTGGTTCCATCTACATAATAGTTGTACCATGTTTTTTCTAATAAAAATAACTAGTTTTGTCCAAGTATTATAATGCTTTACGGATGCATGAAACAAATGAAAAAAGACGGGTAATTTTCCATAGATTTTTTAATATATATAATGGAGGTACAAGTGGTGGGCAGTTGAAGGTGAGAGATAGTTTTGAACATGTGAAATCATCCCCCAATTTTATCCCTAAAGTTTTCTTTAATGAAGAAACTAAATGGTTTGATAATCCGGGGAATGTTTGGAGGTCTTTACATAATTCAACTGACGAGTTGAAGGAATTAAACTTAAAACCGGACGATATTCTTTTTTTTGCAGGAATTGATTGGATGATGTTAAATGAAAATGACTGTCTCAATCCACCGGTTCCTGTAGTTAATATTGCACATCCACGACATACTGACGCAAATGATAAGCGGAATGCCTTTCTAAAATATCCTGCCATAAGAATTACGAAAAGTTCTTTGAGCAAAAAAATATTGGATGATTATGGGGTGAACGGACCTGTATATGTAATTCCTGACGCAATAGATCCTTCAGAACTTCCTGCTGTGAACCAAAATCCGGAAATAGATATATTAATTGTAGGACTTAAGAACCCGGTTTTAGCAGAAAAGATCTATAGAAAACTGAAATTTAGAAATTGGCTAAAAGGCAGGAAAATGAAGATTGAGATCCAAAAACCTCCCAAATTGCCTACGCGAAGGGATTTTTTAGATTTAATGAACAATGCTCGCATAATAGTTTATTTGCCTTTGGAAGAAAAATATGGTTCAGAAGGATTTTATTTACCTGCATTGGAAGGCATGTTTTTAAAGAAATTGGTAATATGTCCATTTGCAATTGGAAATGTGGATTTCTGCTTAGACGGGAA
Source organism: uncultured Saprospiraceae bacterium (assembly GCA_937894165.1). GTDB lineage: Bacteria > Bacteroidota > Bacteroidia > Chitinophagales > Saprospiraceae > CALCSX01. The sequence continues at coordinate 1,565 of CALCSX010000190.1, forward strand.
AACCTGTATTATGCCTGAATACAATGCCAAAGGAATTTTAAGGGGCATTGAACGAGTGCTTGCCATGACTGAGGCTGAGCGACATTTGATGATAAAACAAGCGAGTGAAATTACCCAAAATCATTTGCTCGAGAACGAACGTGAATCATTATTGGAATTATTAAACAATGTAGATGATATCTGGAATCAAAAAAATCTTTTTTGGAAATCGGAATAGCAATTCCAAAGGACAAAATATTATTCTTACCGGTATTCCTCGTTCCGGAACTACTTTAGCATGTAAAATTTTGCTAAATGATGAAAATCAAATTGCTTTAAACGAGCCAATCGCAGGAGAAAATTTTAAACAAGGTATTCAGGGGCACAAAGTAGTTGAAAAATGTTTCACTGAGTACAGGAAATCTTTATTGAAAAATGGAACTGCTCCTGTCAGAACCAAAGAAGGACAAATTACCGATAATGCCTATTCAGAGAATTCTGAAAAGCGGGATCGGGTTCTTGAAAGGACAATGGTTAAATTCGAAAAACCACTCTTGGATGATTTTACATTAATAATGAAGCATTGTGCAGAGTTTACCCTCATTTTGCCATCATTACAAAAGGAATATGAATGCTTTGCTATGATTCGGAATCCACTTGCAACTTTAGCATCTTGGAATAGTGTAAATGTTCCGGTATCTAAGGGTAAAGTTGCCAAATCACAGATTTTGTTACCCTCATTGCATGATAAATTAGAAAGTTTAAAGACTTTGGAGGAAAAGCAGTTGCATATTCTGAATTGGTATTACGACCAATATATGTTGCTTGATAGAAAAAACATTATTACCTATGAAGCTCTAATTGAAAGTCAAGGTAAGGAACTATCTGTGATTTCAAAATGTGATACTAAGTCATTGGAAGTACTATCCAATAAAAACAAGAATGAATTATACGACAAGGCGACAATGACCAAAATGCTCTTACTATTAATTGAAAGAGGTGGCAGTTTTTCAGAATTTTATTCTAATTCGGATATTGAAGAATTAGCCAATAATATGGAATTATAAATGGGAAGAAATATAATATTAACAGGACCACCGCGCTCGGGCACGACCTTGACTTGCCACTTGATCAATAAGCTGCCTAATATTGTAGCACTTCACGAGCCTATGAATTTGAAAATGTTCCCGGATCGCAAAAGTTCAATTCAAAATATCAAATCCTTTTTCAGTGAAATGAGACAGATGATCACCGAAGAAAATAAAGCCATTTCCAGGATTAAGGATGGAAAAATTCCCACCAATCCTTTCGAAAGTGGAGAGAATAATAGAAAAAGTATTGTAGCAAAGGGTGAATTTGAAATTGATAAACCTTTAAATAATGAATTTGACTTGGTAATCAAACAAAATGGGCATTTCAGCTTTTTGCTGGAGGATTTAAAGGAGGAATATGAATGTTTTAGCGTGATTAGAAATCCATTAACGGTTTTGGCATCCTGGAATTCTATCCAAGCACCTGTCTCTCGAGGTAATTTAAATGTGTTAAAAGGTTTAGATCCTATTCTGTGGGATAGACTAGAGGGTATAAATAACATTTATGACAGACAGATTACATTGCTTAATGAGCTATTTAACACCTTACAATACATTTCTAATAAAAATCTAATAAGATACGAGGATTTGATTTCCACAGGAGGAAAAAATCTATTTGTTTTACATCCGGAAGCTTCCAAACTTAATGAACACATGGAAAATCAAAACAGTAAAAATAAATATGACAAGGAAACACTTTTTCAACTGGCGGGCAAACTCATATCCAAAGGGGGAGCGTGGACGAGTTACTACGATGAGGCTGATTTAAATTTAATTATTAATAATTAGATTTGTCCCTTCATTTCTAAGAAATCCGGGTCATTATGTCAAATTTGGAGGTTTTTATTGAAGTTGCTATTGCCTTAGCTGTGATATTGGCTGCCAGCCAGATTGTGGGAAGCATGGCGAAATATATTGCTCAACCGCGGGTGGTGGGCGAGATGATAGCGGGGGTTCTCCTTGGTCCTACATTATTTGGAAGTATATTTCCCGAATTGCAAACTGCCATATTTCCAGCTGAGATAATGCCATATTTGTTTGTGATAGCTAATATTGGCTTATCATTTTATATGTTTTTAGTGGGAACGGAAATCAATCTTTCTCTATTCAATAAAAAAGTGATGAAAGATGCCGGGATGGTATCTGCCGGAGCTATTTTTGTGCCCTTCTTATTTGGGTTTTTTATCATGCTTTTATATTCTGATGTATTGAACGTCAATGGCTTGTCGCCTGAATCCTTTACTATTTTTATGGGGACAGCCCTAGCGATAACAGCTTTTCCCATGTTAGCCAGGATTCTACAGGATGCGGGAATTATTCAGACAAGGATAGGAGGTTTGGCGATGGTGTCTGCCAGCATTCAGGATGTAGTGAGTTGGATATTGCTGGGACTAGTGACTGCGATGGCGGTGGGTGATAGTATCAATAGTGTATTGATAATGATTGTAGGCGCAACAGGCTTGGTAATATTTTTATTTAAAGTGGTTAATCCACTGCTAGCCCGATGGTTCAAGGGAAAAGATTTTACTGTTCCGGATACAAATATTTTTAGCGTTATATTATTATTGCTAATCGCTTGTGCTCTCTTTACAGATTATTTAGGTCTGTATTCAGTATTTGGTGGTTTTATGTTAGGTATGGCAATGCCGAGAAATGAGGGATTGCTCAAAGCCATTTCAGTGAGATTGAAGGATATTACAGTCGTATTATTTCTGCCTGTATTTTTTGCGTTTTCCGGTCTGAATACAGATTTGTCGATACTTACTCAAGCTACTGTTTTAGGACCTGCATTAGTGATATTGTTATTCGCATTTGCCAGTAAATGGCTGCCTCTTTATGGGGTGATGAGAATACAGGGTTATTCCAATAAAGATTCCTCAGCTATTGCTGCCTTGATGAATTCCAGAGGATTAATGGAATTAATAATAGCTAATATTGGAATGATGTATGGCTTGATAAATGAAACTTTGTATGCTGTTTTGGTAATGATTGCTATTCTTACTACGCTTTCAGCAATGCCTTTTTATAAAATGAGTCAAAAAATTAAATCTTAGATAGAATTAGGAATGATTTTTGCCTCTTTCCTATCAAATATTGGTTTGTCATGTCAGCAGGAAGTAATTTTTAGATTTCATTGCAGATAATCAAATGGTTAGAAAATTTAATTTTTGGTTAATAAGAAGCATTGTATAATTTTGTGGATTGAAAGCCATATTTAATCTTACATTTTTAAACTCAAATAATAAGAAAACATGAACGAGGATCAAATTAAACAGACAATTACAGAATATATCGAGACAGAATTTTTGAATCCGGAAGAACGCGCAAGTTTTACTCCAATTACTCCTTTAGTTTCTTCTCGACTTTTAGATTCTATTTCCACGCTTCAGTTGGTTGATTTTATTGAAAAAACATTCAATGTAGAATTCAGTCATCATGAGGTTGATGAGGACAATTTGGATACTGTTGAAAGAATGTGCGCTTTCGTTAATAGCAAAAAATAGTGGAAAACGCCGTCACTTTAGGGCAATTATTGAAGGATTCTGTCGTAAGGTCGCCGGAAAGAATTGCAGTGTGTGACGGTGAGAAAGATTTCACTTACCAACAATTATATACTGAAAGCAATCTAATAGCAGAGGTTCTAAAGGAGAATATTGGTGGGCAAAATTTACGAATAGCCTTTTTACTTCCAAAGTCTATTTTATCTCTGGTTTCTATTTTTGGCATTTTTGAATCTGGCAATGCTTATCTACCATTGGATTTTGAAGGTCCGGCTGAAAGAAATTCATTTATTTTAAAAGACTGTGGGGCTTCAGGTCTCATCTTGCCTCAAGATTTCCACTTCGAAACTGACAATTTAGTAAGTCGAAGAATCAATATTGGTGAACTGGATTTGATTATTTTCGATGGAAATTCTTCTCAAATAGAAGAGGAATTGGCTTATATATTGTACACTTCAGGCTCAACAGGCAAGCCGAAGGGGGTAAAATTCTCTCACAAAAATGCCCTAAGTTTTGTGAACTGGTGTTCGGATGTTTTTAAACCCGACGAGGAGAGCGTCTTTTCATCCCATGCGCCATTTCATTTCGATTTATCTATTTTAGATATTTACCTAAGTATCAAACATGGTTCAAAATTGGTCTTGATAGATGCGACGACGGGCAAGAATCCAAGAGCATTGTCTCACATTATAGAAAGTAAAAAAATTACCCATTGGTATTCTACCCCGACGATATTGAAATTGATGTTGAACTATGGGAAAATAGAAAGATTTGACCATTCTTCATTGAAAATAGTACTTTTTGCAGGAGAGGTGTTTCCGGTTGAACCACTAAGAAAGTTGACTAAATTATGGTCTAACGCACAATTTTATAATCTGTATGGACCAACAGAGACAAATGTTTGCACCTATTATGAGGTGATTTTGCCCATAGATGATAATAGAACAGATCCATTTCCTATTGGAAAGGTTTGTGAGCATCTGGAGGGGAAGATAATTGAAAGCGAGGATGGGAAGAGTGAACTTTGTATTGCCGGCCCGGCTGTAACTTCAGGTTACTGGAATAATGTTGATAGAAATAAAAGTGCTTTTATTACAGAGGGCGGAAAGAAATGGTATAGAACAGGTGATGTGGTAACAAAAGGAGAGGATGGTCTGTATAAATATGAGGGCAGAATTGACAGAATGGTCAAGAAAAACGGGTTCAGAATAGAATTGGGTGAAATAGAAAATATTTTGCATTCGAATGAAGGGGTATTGGATGCAGCAGTTATGGCTTTGATGGATTCTCAATTTAATTGCACTATTTTCGCATATATCGAAACAAAAGAGGGAAAATCATTAGATTCTGTAGAATTGAAGAATTTTTGTTTGAGCAAATTGCCGCATTATATGGTTCCTGACAATTTTATTTTTCTCGAAAGTCTACCAAAAACTTCCACTGACAAGACGGATTACCAAGCTTTAAAAAGTGCTGCCAATGGACTTTAAGTTAACAGAACAGCAGGAAAAATTGCGTGAGCAAGTCAAGGAGTTTGCACAGGAAGTGTTGAATAAAAAAGCATTTGTGACTGATGCCCCACAGTATTTTACTAGAGAGGATTGGAAATTGTGTGGAGAAGCGGGGATTTTAGCAATGCCGATCGAGCAGGAGTATGGAGGGCAAGGTTTTAATGCTATTACGACAGCTTTGGGATTGGAGGCACTAGGATATTCTTGCGATGATGCCGGTTTGCCTTTTGCTATAGCTGCACAAATGTTGTCTTGCCTGATACCCATAGCCAAATTTGGTTCAGATGAGCAACGGGAGCAATATTTGCCTGCGCTCTGTAGCGGGGAGCAAATAATTGCCAATAGTATTACTGAGGCGACCTCGGGGT
>CALCSX010000191.1 GCA_937894165.1 uncultured Saprospiraceae bacterium
CTGATTCAAATACGAGAGTAACGCAGTAATTGGACTTTTCTTGCAGAGACTAAACAAAAAAAAAGCCCTGATAAATCAGAGCCTTTATATAAACAATTGTGCTAGTGCTAATGTGCGGGTATAAGTTCATCCTTACTGTATTTCAGGATTTTGCTGATGGATTTATTACTGGGCTGAAGGGTTAATTCGTCCAGCGTCTGTATCGTCTTGCGGAACTGATCGTACTCCAACTGTAGTCGTGGATCGTTCATAAGTGATAGCTCTAAATGTAAATTGTCTTCCGGACTGAGCTCGTCATAGAAGGATTGTAAAAGAATTTCGTGTGTAATTTTTTGATGCATATTGACTAGGTTTTAGTGATTGATAACAATTATTTCTAAAACTTTAATCCTATATACATTATTGCTCAAAATCAATAATTTGTATTAATTTTATTCGAGACGGTACCAGGTCTGGGTGCGTCCCAGCGCTGAAAATCCGATATAACCTCTCAACTTGACCTTATCCTTGCCTTCCACCCATAGCGAAGCCTTATAAACCTTTCCACTCTTAGGATCCAGAACACTCCCGTATGACCAATAATCCTTGTATGGTTCGAGATCTTCAAGTATCTGCAATCCGACGAGAGGCTTGCCTTTCTTGTCCCCTTCACAATTCTCGCAGTGGGTGCCTTCTGCCAAGGGAAGTAATTTGATGATCTTGCCGTAAATCTTGCCGTTCTTCTCGAAAAGTTCGACGTGGGACTTGGCTTCTCCTGATTCATCGTCGATGGTCTTGTAGATGCCGACAGGGGATTGGGCGGCCAATCCGCAGATAATTAGTATGAAAAATATGAATGTAGAAAATATTTTTGTCATGAGCTCTGAATTTGGTATTGTGATATTAAGGTCAAAAGTCCTCCAATAGTTCAACTGTAGGATCCCAAAATAATTGTTTAAAATTTGGTATTTTATTGTCAATAACGATTATATTTTCACGTCGGAGGCGTTCTGCCATGGAAAATTCGCCATGAAAGTGGGTCGCCCCTGACAGCTCCCCTTTTCTGTTGACAACTCTGTGCGCCGGGATGTCGGACTGGGCATCCATCAGATTATTGAGTGCCCAACCCACCGCCCTGGCACTCCCCTCCGCGAGACACTGGTGGATGGCACCATAAGTTGTAATTCTTCCGTAAGGAATTTCTCTAACTATATCATATACCCTTTGAAAGTATGTATATTTGTCCATCTTTTTTGGTGTGAAGATCAAAAATGCGACAGGGTAAGCCTTGTCAATGACCAAATATAAAGGAAAATAATGATTTTAGAGAAGATAATTGCGGGGCCAATAATGAATCTTACTGATGCAAGATATTTTGCAGCGCGGGGGGTGAAGGGCATCTTCTTCGATGTGCGACCGGGAAGTGATGCGTATATTCCGGAATATGAAGCCATAGCGATCAAGGAATGGGTGGAAGTAGAGCAGGTTGGCTTCAGCATGAATGGCGTGAGCAGGGAGGAAAATATCCTGATTGCGAGGGATTTGTCGCTGGATTTTATCGTCAGTGATGACTTTGCAGTGGGCAAGGTGGAGGGTGAGGGTCTGCCGGAATTCTTCTGGGAGGGCAATTATGAAACCTTGAAAATAGAATTGGCTGCGGGTCGGGATTTGTCATGCTTTGCGGGATTTATGGTTTCGGGATTGAGGATGGAGGATGTGGATGCGCTTCGTTCCTCTTCCATCGCCGAGCACTGTTATATTACTTTAGAGGGAGGGCTGGAGGAAACGGCAGCGCTTATGGATGCCGGATTCGGGATTCACCTGAAGGGGGGAATGGAAGAGAAGGTGGGGATGAAATCTTACGATGAGTTGGATGAGATATTGGATTATCTGGAGGAGCGGGTTTAAAAATCACAATTAAAATAAGGCGGGGCTTCGGTAACGAGGTGTAATTATGCAGGATGAATCAATGTTTGAAGCATTGTTTGATGGATTGGTGCAGGAGGGTTTCTATATATGGGATGATTATATTTCCCGGGATTTGATTCAGCAATACAGATCGGCTATTCTCAGGAATCGGCGGGAGGGAGAATTGGTGAAAGCCGGCGTGGGCAGGGAGGATGACTATGTGGTGTTGGAGGAAGTGCGCGGGGATTACATTGCGTGGATAGAGGAAAATGAGCGGGAGTTTGCAGCGTATTTCGAGAAATTGGACGAGTTAAAGCAAGCTTTGAACAGGAATCTCTTTCTCGGAATTCGAGACAGGGAGATTCATCTGGCCTATTATCCGGCGGGTGGCAGTTACGTCAGGCATGTTGACAATTTTAATGCGGGGAGCAGCAGGGTTTTGTCTATCATCACCTATCTGAATGATGCGTGGCAGACGGGCGATGGCGGGGAATTGCGGATTTTCAAGGGAGACAATGATGAGGAAATGTTTGATATTGAACCTGTAGCGGGGCGGATGGTGTGTTTTCTTTCTGAGAAGGTCGTTCATGAGGTTTTGACGGCGAATAAGCCGAGGTTGAGTGTGACGGGGTGGTTGTTGCGGGAGAAGATTTTGTTTTAAGTTTTTATTCTCGATACGCTGAGATTGAATAGAAGATTGGTGTCTAAGGCATTCTTTTTTGAACCATTAGGTATTCCGCTAGGGCATTACCTAGGTTTTGATAAAAAAAACTCTTGACTCATTAAAAGATTAGATCTGTGGGGCACAAGTTACAAACTTGCGCCAGCATTCGTGTTGGAAATCCTGAAAGTAGAAAGAGTTATATGGAAGATCATTAAGGGATATGAACGAGAACTATGAAGCATTGAAAACTTACGCCAGAAAGGATTGATCCTGTGTCAATTACGAATTAATTTTTTAGAATAAAAAACTGCGGGCGGGAGTGCCCCCTTCAGTGGGTTAGGGGGTTGTAGAGCCTTTTATGTTAAACTTTATTGGATGTCTGAGCTACAAAGTGCAGAAAGATACATCAAACCTGAAAACAATAATTTTTTTGAACCATTAAGGGCATTTAGGGCATTTAGGGACATGAAGGGTTTCATTAAACGCTTAACCAATCTTAATTTTTAAGGTCACCTATCTCTTTTCAAAAAGTTATGATAATTATTAAGATACAAATTTCTCAAATGAAGGAAATAGTGTCGTTAGGCACTTAATATGGGTAGAAAACCAATAAAAAGTGTTCCCTATGCCGTAGGTATCGAATATCCTCTATTGCCGATCCAATATCATTTTTCGGATAATAACGATCTGTCCCAAATGGTAATAAGCGTGCTCGACAAACCCTTCCATATTCCGCAAGTAAGTTCCATATTCCGGTTTCACAAAGGTAGAATCCAGTTGCTCGTCGGAGAGCAGTGCTACTTTTTGGACGAAAAGTTCTGCATTCATCAGGAATTCTTCACGAAGATTGATCCAGTCTGCTTCAGAGGTTAAAGTCGGAAGATCGAAGCTATATTTGTCTCGAATTTCGAGCGGCCCGCCATTCAAAACATTTAAGATGCCTGCCAGATAATAATTGACATGATAAGCGAGAGCAGCGATGGAGTTGAGCGTCGAGATTTGTGTGAGAGCCTGTTCGAGACTCGTCTGCATGAGCTGTTCCTTATAATTGGTATTGGCAATCCAGCGACCGGAAAGCAGGACTTCACGGAGGCGATCGGCGAGTTGGTGACTTCGGTTCATAAATTTTAAAATAAGTGATCAGAATTAGTATTAGGGATTGTGATTTACCTATAAATATAAATATTTTTGATTAGAGTGTTTCAGAAGGCGGAATTCTCGTTAAACTTTTGGAAGAAAATACCAAATTGAAGGCAATAAGCACAATTTTCTAAATTGTATAAAATATTGGAAGATATATCTAAAATAGGTGCTTTTTATAGAATTTTTATATCCGGCAAATGGAGCGAAAAAATTCTCGTAATCCGAAATAGTGTATGAAAATGGGTATGGTTTTTTGGGCGTGTCCCTGCGGGTCGGGCTATTCGCTGCAAGACCGTTCGTTCCTCGCGGTCATTCCGCTGCTATCCCTCACGCGGAGGTGGGGACAAATCGATAATTTTTTAGAAATAAATGTGTTATAAAACAGATAACCGGACGATTTTACATGAATGGTTTATTAAAATACGATTTCCAATCTTAAAATGATTTAAACGCACTGCCGTGGGTCTCTTTTAGACGCACAGCAGTGCGTCTCTACGGGAATGGTTTTTTCAGGTGTGGCATGGGGCGGGATTATGGTCTTTGTAATCCTTTCATATGAACCCCTACATCTCTATCACCTTACCGTGCTGCTGATTCTTCTTTATTATATCCAATGTCCAAACTTCCTTCGCCACAAAGGGGTGATGGCGAACCGGACAATCTGATTTAATACACAAATGACAGGAGGTCGGGCGGCAAGGATCAATATGAACAAACCATTCTATATTGACTTCCGCTTCTTCATTGACCATATGTTCCATGGCATCTATTTCGTCATGGGCTCTTTCTACATTGAGATAATAAGGTACTGTAACATGGCAATCCACATGAAGACTTGCGCCGTATTTTATAATTCTAAAATTGTGGATGTCTATCCAGTTTTCTCGTCGGTCGCGGGAAAGGATGCCAATGATTTTCTCAATAGATGCGTCGTCAGCTTCGTCCATGACCCCGGCAACAGATTGGCGCAGCAAGCCCCAACCAATATACATTATATATAATGATAAAATAGCTGCTAGAACACTATCCAAAAAAGGATACTTGAAATACATCACCAAAATCAAACCGCCCACTAATATCACAGAACTCCAGGCATCTGAAAGCAGATGTTTTCCGCCCGCTTGCAAGACCAAGGAATGCCTCTTGATTCCCTCCTTCCTCGCCCACCAGCCTACGCCAAAATTGACTGCTCCTGCCACCGCGATCAGAATAATCCCCAATCCAAGCGTCACTACTTCCTGCGGATAAAAAATATTATAAATCGATTTGATTAAAATTCCCAGCCCGGCAGCGAAAATGAGCACCCCCTCCAGCCCTGCCGAAAGAAACTCTATTTTACCATGACCGTAAGGATGATTGGCATCAGCGGGAAGAAAAGCAAACTTCAAACTGTAAAGCCCCGCCACAGCCGCCGCCACATTGACCAAAGACTCCATAGCATCTGTAAGTATCGAATTGGAATTGGTAGCATAATAAGCGAAAAACTTGACCAACATCAAAGTTGCCGCCACAATGATGAGGACATATTGTACTTTGAGGATGGATTTGTCGGCAGCGCTTCTGGAATTCATTATTAATCACACCAATTTGCTCAAAGATAAGTAAAATAACATGTATTAAACGTTAATTCCTCCCCGCTCATTCCCCCAACTCCTCCTTAAACATTTTATAAATCCTCCTATACTCATCCAACCACGAGGTATACTCCTTAAATCCGTGCGGTTCTATGGGATAAACTGCCAGCTCCCAGTTTTCTTTCTTCAGTTCGATAAGAATTTGAGTCAATCGGATGATATCTTGAAAATGCACATTATCATCCTCCATGCCATGTAGCATCAAAAGTCTATTCTCCAGCCCTTCAGCAAAATAAATCGGAGAAGATCTTCGGTAAGCTATAGAGTCAGTGGTCGGTAAATTCAGAATGTTGGAGGTGTAGCCCTGGTTATAATGCGCCCAATCCGTCACAGATCTGAGCGCAGCACCTGCTTTAAACACCTGAGGCTCATTAAATAATGCCATTAAAGTGATAAATCCTCCGTAAGAGCCTCCGTAAATACCTATTTTCTCTTTATTAACTCCCAATTCCTCCACCAAATATCTCGCTCCGTCCACCTGATCTTGCAAATCTCTCCCGCCCATATATCTGTAAATAGCTGTTCGCCAATCCCGTCCATAGCCCGCCGAGCCTCGATAGTCAATATCCAAAACTGTAAATCCTTGATCTACCAACATATTGTGAAACATATATTCCCTAAAATAGGAACTCCACCATCTGTGTACATTCTGCAAATACCCTGCACCATGAACGAAAATCACTGCCGGCCCTCCCCTGCTCTCAGCCGGGCGATAAAGTCGCGCAGGCACTTCTACTCCATCAGAAGCCTTAAAATAAATTATTTCAGGCTGCTTCCATGGGTAGGATTGGAAGGCAGCCGTAGTAGAGGCACTTTTAAAAACTTCCTTTCCTTCAGCATCCTGCACCACAATTTCTGTAGGGACAATGCTTTGTGAAAAGAGAAAAGCATTCCATTGGCCATTCGGGGATCGAAAAAAGTCGTATTTCCCGGGCTGGTCTGTCAGTTTTGTCAGGTTTTTACTTTCTATTTCCAATTGATAGATATGCTGTTCGAAGGGATTTTCCTTATTAGCTTGGATGAAAAATTCTCCATTCTCGAAATTCGAGAAAATATCCAGCACCTCCCAATCCCCGGATGTCAAGGCTGTAGTTTTCTCTTTTTTCAGATCGTATAAATATAAATGGGAGTAGCCCGTCTCTTCAGACTGGAAGTATATTTTGGCTTGATCTCTCAGCCAGCCCACATTCCCTGCACTTCCGTTCCATGATGAGACACCCGGTCCACCTATCCAAGCTTCATCGTGATCATGTTGAATAAGCTCAAGTTCAAAACTTGTTAAATCCACCATTGCTATCCAGCGGTCCTTATTTTCCTGCGACCGAATCACGACGAAGCAAAGTTCTTGCGAAGGGTGAAAGAATGGACCTTGGATCTTGACCTGTTTTATCTCGGTCCATTTGCCTTCGTAATTGGGATAATCTTTGAGGTATTCAGGATTATCGAAAATGCCGGGTAGTTTTTCCAGATCTACTTCTACAAAGGAATCCAGATCAGATGAGTAGATAAATAATTCATCATAGTTCTTTTCCTCTCCTACTTTGGATCTGGTTTTACGGTGGTTGGTGTAGCCTGTATCTCCTACATAGCGAGGCATTTCTGTATTTTTTTGAGGGCTGGAGGTTTCTACTACCAGTCCTACATATCTAGTGGAATGACTAGAAGTCAAATGTCGGATAGAGCGAGAATTGAGATAAAATGGCTTGTTTTCGCCGGATTTTCGCCTTTTTTGCAATTCTTCGTTCGTTTTTCTTCTTTCATCTTGCTTTCTGACGATTTCGAAGAGTTCTTTTTGTTGTTTTTGATAAAAATCACCCTTTTCATCAGATTGGGGGGCTTTTTTTTCTCGGATGTCCGTGATTTGCTTCAAAGTACCGTCGAATCTGTTCCAAGAGAAGAGATTATTGGATTTTCTGAATATTAATAGGCTGTCTTGTCGGGCAAACCCGGCCTGGCTGACTGCTTCTTCACTTGAGCTTACTTGTAAATGATGATCTGAGTTTTTATTATAGAGCCACAAATTGCCATTGCGTGTGTAAGTTTGCAGGCTGTAGTCAGTATTCCATTGACCGTAGGAATAAAATTTCATCTCATTTTCGTCTTCGGGCTGAATATAATTTACCTGCCAGTTAGTAGTATCTAAGGTAAACCATTCATCGATTCCGTCGAAGTTGGTATCTCTTTGGAAATATAGGTAGCGGGAGTCGACTGACCAATTCAAGTTGGAAGGCAGCGCACCGACGAATTCATCACCTTTCATTATTTCTTCCAGTTCGAGCTTTGGCGGGCTTGATTGAGCCAGAAGGAGGAGGGGGAAGAGGAAGAGGGAGGCGATGTTAGCTATTCGACGCATTATTTGACAATTTAAATTTCGTAAATATAGGGAAAAATAGGTTTATCCAGTTTAGAGAGTTTAGAGAGTTTAGAGAGTTTAGATTTTTGTTTCTCTAAACAATATAGTGCTAAACAATGCAGTGCTAAACAGTGAAACGATAAACACAAATGGTTTATGGTGTTTATAAAGTTTATGGGGTTTATATCTTGTTCCAATAAACAGCGAAGTGATAAACAATGAAATGATAAACAGTGAAACGATAAACTAAAAAGGTTTAGAGAGTTTAGATTTTTATTCCTCTAAACAACAAAAGTGCTAAACAACGCAGTGCTAAACAGTGAAACGATAAACTCCAAAGGTTTAGAGGGTTTAGAAGAATGT
>CALCSX010000192.1 GCA_937894165.1 uncultured Saprospiraceae bacterium
TATTTTTTCGATTGTGAAATGTGCCACATAATTTAAACCATGCACGAGGGCATCGGTTCGACCACAGCCAAAGACAGTAACTTTTGTTTTTAATATTTTCTCAAATGCGGTTTCAAGTCGCTCCTGAACACTGGTACCCATCAGCTGACTCTGCCAACCTCTGTAATGAGTCCCTTGATATGAAAGGTGCATAAAAAACCTCATAGTATAGGATTAAAAAAGGAGCGATAAATATTACCGCTCCTTTTCAAATTTATTAATATAAATTATTAATCTTGAACACCTACCGGTGCATTTTTAGGATCTAAAAGATCGTAAAACTGGTCTAGTTTAGGCATAATGATGATTCTAGTTCTTCTATTGATTGATCTACCTTCGGAAGTGCTGTTATCAGCAAGTGTGTTATATTCACCTCTACCGGCTGCGATCAACTTATTAGGATCCACTTTGAATTGTTTTTGTAGAGCTCTAACAACAGAAGTTGCTCTTTTCACACTAAGATCCCAGTTATCTTCAATACACTGATTTTTAATGGGCATATTATCGGTATAACCTTCAACCATAACTTCAAGATCAGGTCTTGATTCGATGATTTTAGCGATTTTACCAAGTACCTCATTGGCTTTTGGTGTAATAACTGCACTACCACTTCTATATAACATTTTGTCAGATAAGTTTATGAATACGACAGTTTTATCAACCTTAACTTCAATATCTGAATCTTCAATTCCATCTTTCAATGCTCCTTTTAAGTTAACAGAAAGAGCTAAATTAATTGAATCAGCTTTTGATTTTGCATTTTGAAGTAATCTTATATAGCGATCCTTGCCTTCTAACTGAGAAAGTGTTTCTCTAATACTTTCGTTAGCCGTTTTAGATAAAACAGTAAGATCACCAACTGCTTCAAGTTGTTTGTCTCTTTGGCTTCTCAAATCAGCAACTTGCTCTTTCAAGTCATCAACTTGGTCTTGACGTGTTCTTAATGTGTTTTTCAAAGTTGTGAGTTCTTTGTCACATGCTTCAAAATCTCTCATATATTGGCTCAAACTTTCTCCACATTTACTTAGATCACTGTTTGCAAGTGCTAATTGATCTTCAAGAGCAGAATATTTCTTTTTACTAACGCAAGAAGATAATGCAATAAGCATCAGTAATAACATAAGTTTCGAAATGGTATTCATAACAGTTTTGTTTTTAAAATTAAAAATTGTTTCAATATTTATAAGATGGTTTTATATAAACAACACAAAATTATATAATTCCTATCAAAGTTGACTTGTTAACACAAAAAAAATAGAAATTCCTTTTAATTAGGTAACTTTTTCTAAATATTTACCTTAAAAGTGTAACTTCTCCACGGAAAGATCTGATTTCTCCATTAGGCCAAACCACTGAAAATCTATACAAATAAGCTTCTGAGGCTGCTTCGGCGTTATTTACACGCCCATCCCACATTGCTTCTGTATCATTATAAACAATTTCTCCCCATCTGTTGAGTATTAAAAATTCTTCGACAGGCAATGGACCACCATTTTTGTACACTATTTGGAAAATATCATTTAAGCCATCTCCATTGGGTGAAAAAGCATTCGGCATTTCGATTTCAGGTTCCACAGCAGTAAAGGATAGCGTGGCTGACACGGGACAACCATTGGGTGATATAGCCATGACACTAACGGTATTATCTTTATCAAAAATGAATTGGCTAATTGTACTGCCATTACCATCCACATTCTGACCATTAAAAGTCCATTCATACTCCCAATCGTCAGGAAAGGGGGGAGATGTACTGGCGATAATATCTATAGTATTTCCCAGGCCTACTTCTAAAGAGTCAAACTCCAGAAGTATAGTGATATTTTCATTAAAGTTATTTAAAAACATACTAGCAAATGCCGGACAGCCATCTTTTAAAGCCTGCACCATGTACTCATTGGCTGTAGATGTCGATGGATCCTCACAAGAACTACAACTTAAGCCCTCAGCCGGCATCCATTCAATATCTTCCAACTCATCAGCATTAAGAATAAGGTTCGTTACAGAAGTGCCCGGGCAAACTGTCGTATCTCTCCACTGCAACATAATTTCAGGCACCGGTACATTAATTAATATAGAGTCAATTCGACTGCATGCATTATTAGTAAGCGTTCGGAAATAGGTGATGGTGTCATTAAGTACTACTGTAGCATTTAAATTACTATCATCTGTTAAAAAATTTGAATTAATGGGTCGCCAAGAATATTGTAAGTTGTCATAAATATCTTCAGGAGCAGGGGTAAAGAGCGCGACTGTGTCGTTGGGACAATAAGGATCTTTAACAGGTGCTATGTCAATAACTAATTCTGGAAGCGAATCCAATTGAATCCATACTGATCTTTCAAATTCACAATCCTCTCCAAAAGCAAGAATAGAAATTCTTGAAGAAATCGTAGGAGTATAACTAAGAGAAGTCACATTAGGACCCGATGTATCGACCTCCCCGCCCTTCCATATAAACTGTTCAAAATCTCCGACTGTTAATAAATCAATATCCACGGCACCTTGATCATTACATATGAAGATGGTGTCTCCCTGCGCAATGTCAATCTCAATATTTTTAAAAGTGAATCTTATCGTATCGGAAAAGAATTCTTCCTCATTTAATTCATAAACAGCTACAAAGAAACCCGGTTCATCTACAAAAATCGTGAATTCAAAAAACTCTCCTGTAGAAATTATTTCATAATCTGTAGACAAGCTCACTACTCCTGAACTGTCCGGTACCCCAACTGAAAAGGTGATTTCTTGGGGCTCACATAGTTCTGTTTCTTCTATGCCAAGAATAGTTTGCCCATATATTTGATTTGCTATTGGAAGCGTAAGGATAAATATTAAAATCAAGAAATATTTCATAAAAGGCTTTTTATATTGGGAAGCAAGATATTCTTACTTAGTATTAAATTTAATCACAATTTTAAGGATTTAATATGGAAAATCATATAAAATGAGTTGTATTAACTGATATTATATAAATTATTTGACATATTATTTCATTCATATCTTTTAGGACAGATGCTCAACTGTTGCTTAACTTCTTCAACATTGGATGCCGGTAATTTATTATCCCATGCGGAGTATATGTAATTTAAAATATTATTTATTTCCACCTCGGTAAGTTTTTGATTGGCGGGCATTGCCATATCGTATTCAATCCCATTAACTATAATTGGACCTTTTAAACCATGCCTTATTTGGCAAGCGAGTTCGTTTCTGTGTGAAACAAGGTAATCAGATTTATTTAGCGGTGGATACAATTCAGCTAATCCTTCCCCATTGGCCATATGGCAATTTTCACAATATTTATTGTACAAAAATTCCCCTTGTTCAGTTTTTGAAGCCATGCTACAGGAAGCCCAATAAAAACCAATTGACAGACAGCCTATTATGATTGTAGAAAGTCTAATTCTCATTTAAAAGAGTTGAAATATCAATTATAAAACTATCTACTTCATCACTTTCTGTGCCATTACAAAAGGAACGAATTCTAAAGTTTTTATCAATTAAGAGCAATCTGCCACTATGGTCAAAGCCACCCGGTGCATTTTTATCTTCCATTGCAACGCTAAAATAATCATCCGCAATGCCATAAATATCCTCCTTGTTTCCGGTCACAAATTTCCATTTCTTGTGATCAATGCCCAACTTTTCAGCATATCGCTTTAGAGCCGGGACTGTATCATATTTCACATCAACGGTGTGTGAAAGAAACATTATGCGATCGTCATTTTCATACTGATCGTAAACTCTTTTCATTTGAGCCTTGACTTTAGGGCAGATAGTGGGACAGGAAATAAAAAAGAAATCTGCTACATAAATCTTATCCTTAAAGGTCTCTTTCGTTACTGTCAAACTATCCTGATCTACAAATTCAAAATCAGGTATTGTATGATATATTGTGTCCCCATTAATGATTTCTCTTTCTCCAATCACCGGCAGTTTTCCGGGAGCCTGAGGTTGAGAACATGAAAAACTTCCTAAAATCAAAAAAAATAATATAATCCTATTTAACATCAACTGTACCATGTTTTTCGATTATAAGTTCTGCTTCTTTCTGAGAATTTTCGAATAATTCAGTCATCTTTTTTATCTCTCTTGAATTCATTTCAAGAATTTTGATCTTTTCAGGATCCGGAAGGGAATCATTATAAGTGTTGGAATAATCCTGCATCCAATCAAACATCATCGCTTCAGCTTTATTCAAATCAGAAATATTAATTCTCATTCTTTCAGTCACTTCACTTCCTTGGGGTAAAGTATCAAGTATGCTGTTTCTGATGGCAGCAACCTGCGTCCTTTTTTGCATTATATTATTAATGTCAGGCATAATAGCATCATGTCCGGATTCAACATAGGTTTTGAGTGAATCAATTCTATTCTTTTGAATTTCTTCGTAAGATTTTTCTGAACTACAGCCAAGAATGAATATTGAAATGGCTAGTACATAAATGAAAATAATTGGTTTCATGTCTTTCGTTTTATTAAATTTAATAGGAATTCATCATATCCTCGTCCACTAATATTATAAAGTCGGCGATGTCTTTCAATTCCGGGTCAAAGCTATCGATATTTTCGCTTCTAACGAAGGACAAATTGGATATTGACAGATTCTTGACTTGCGAATTTAGAAATACAATAATTCCTTCCTTCCAATCGGAATGGTAAGAGCCATTGAGATGTATAAATTTATCATTTTTTTCATAGTTGTTTGC
>CALCSX010000193.1 GCA_937894165.1 uncultured Saprospiraceae bacterium
CTCCCAGCAGAAATATCAGATGGGTTACACAAAGTGGTGACCAGATTTTCGCAGCATCTAACACAGGAATTTTTACTGTGGATAAGAACACACTTGAAATAGAAAATTTTTCAAAAATTAATATTCTTAGTGACGTTAATCCGGAGATAGTTGAGGGAAATCCGGCTCGAGATGAGGTAATTATATATTATGAAAATGCTAATATAGATTTAGTAACGCCCAATGGTGTATTTAACCTTCCCGATATAAAAAACAATAAATTAATTCTTGGTGAGAGAATTATAAATAGTATCAAATACGAAGATGAGCAGTTCTGTCTCATGGCCACAGCCTTTGGATTTGTGCGCTTGAATACAAATGAGCAAGTGTTCGATTTTACTGTTTTTACAGATTTTCCTGTTATGGATATCCTTGATTTTGATGGCTACTATTGGATAGCGGGAAACAATTCACTTCATAGAATTCTAAAATCAGATAATGTCAACTACGCCAATTTTTTGGAATGGGAGAATTTCTTTGAAGATAATGATTTATTTCTTACAGATATTCGCAAAATCGAAGCATTTGAAGGTAAAATTTATTTTGGTACGGAGAATGGACTGTTCGAATATAATGGCTCTGAAATAAGTCTGGTACTTAGTGAAAACGGATATACTTTTAATCAAGTGAGAGAGGTAAAGGGGAATTTACTTGTAGGTGCTATCTGCAATAATTTTTGTCCCAATAAATTATTTATTAAAGATGAAAATGGCTTTTACACAGAGATGGGTTTAAATTGTGTGAGTTCTCTCAATAATTTTATAATTGATGAAAATGGGAGAATCTGGGTGGCAGATTTATTTCAAAATTTAACCTATTCCAATTCGGTTTCCGATGGTTGTCAAAGGATAAGTCAAAACCGTCCCCCTTTTGCCGTAGTAACGGATATTGCTGAGAAAGATGACGTTCTTTATTTTACGGGGAGAGGCGCTAGGGATAATTATGGTTATACCTTCAGTGATGAATTCTTTTTTACTTACGATGGGAATTCCTACAAATGGTTTAATCAATTTGAGGTGCCTTTCTTTCAATGGGATGAGGAGCAAGATATCCGAGATTTATATATAGTATGTCCGGATCCAAATTCAGATAAAATTTACTTTGCCTCTTTTTTGGGTGGTTTGGTAGTTAAAGAAGGCGATAATTATACTGTTTTTGACAAAGATAATTCCATAATGCAGGGAGCTATTGGTGATGAAAGAAGGACAAGAATTACCGGCTTGGCCTTCGATAATGCAGGAAATCTATGGATTAACAATATGACTACAGACAAACCTTTGGTAGTTTTGACACCTGAAGGAGAGTGGTATTCTTACAGTTTGCCTGTAAATAACGTTGCGAAGTTAATTGTCGCCGAGAATGGATTTATTTGGATGTTAGCGACGCAATCGGGTGCGGGGGTGGTCGTTTTTGATCCGGGTGAAGGGCCGGGAACGGATTCGGAGGTGAGGTCAAGGATGTTTTCTGCCAATAATTCCGAGTTGGAAAGTGATCAGACAAGAAGCATTAAGGAGGATTTGAATGGGAATATTTGGGTGGGTACAGCATCGGGAGTGACCATTTTCGAATGTGGAAGTAGTGCCTTTGAACCTATATGTGTGGGATCGCAGAGGGTAATAGTACAGGATGATTTCGGAGACCTTCTCATTGGTACTGAATTAGTCAAATCTATCGCTATTGATGGCGCCAACAGAAAATGGCTGGGAACGACAAATGGCATCTTTGTTCAGTCAGCTGATGGAACGGAAAATGTGGCATCATACAATTTTGATAACAGTCCATTATTTAGCAATGACATTCTTAATTTGGAATTCGTAAAAGATAATTTGTTGTATATATCTACTTCTTTTGGTCTTCAAGTTTTAAAAGTGGATGCCACTTTCGCAGAAACTTTTGTGAGGGAAAGTAATGTTTTGGCCTACCCCAATCCTGTTCATCCGGATTACAAAGGGGAAATTTATATCAGAGGCTTAGCCAAAGATTCCAATGTAAAAATTACGGATGTCCGTGGAAGAATTGTGCATGAGACCCGGGCTT
Organism: uncultured Saprospiraceae bacterium; assembly: GCA_937894165.1. Taxonomy (GTDB): domain Bacteria; phylum Bacteroidota; class Bacteroidia; order Chitinophagales; family Saprospiraceae; genus CALCSX01. The sequence continues at coordinate 2,077 of CALCSX010000193.1, forward strand.
TGGGTGGGCAGGCATCGTGGAATGGAAATGATTTGAATGGTGGCCGAGCAGCCAGCGGTGTGTATTACGTTTTCAGTACCTATACCCAATCATTTGAGAATCCTGTGGGGCATGTGGCGAAGATATTATTGCTTAATTGATTTTTATATAAGCCGCGAGCTTTGAGCTGTGAGCCTCTAGCTGTGATAATATTTTAAATATGACTTTCTAAATTTCTTAATAATTATAATTGAAAGCGTGGGCGGTCTATTCAGGGGGAAGTGAGGGCGTGCGGCATTATTCTAATATTACTTCTTAATAGATACATTTGATGGGCTGCGAGCTGTGAGCTTCGAGCCACTAAGTTGTGTCAAAATTCTAAAATTACTTCTCAATTGCATTTTAATTGATATCTCCCCCTGAAAAGGGGCACACCCGCGCGCAGATTACTCTGGCAGGACCTAATTGTCTTCGTCGAACTTAGGTTTCATAATTTCAAATTCGTAATTGATCACCTAATATCTGCCAGTGCAAGTGTGTTTATATACATCCAATATTTTTCAAAGCAAGCCCCAAAGTGGGCGCAATATCTTAGCAAAGGGTGAAGCCCTGTGAAATAAATAGAAAAAAACTAGTTTAGTCATGATTTTTGCCTGAAAGAAGCAAAAATCATGACAAAACTAATTTCTTAATAAAGACGCATGTTTGAAATTGTTCTCGTAATTTCCATTAACCATTAAC
>CALCSX010000194.1 GCA_937894165.1 uncultured Saprospiraceae bacterium
TATTAATAACCCTAAGTTTTGCTTTCAGTCTTCTGGCAGTTTTTTCCTATTTCAAGGCAGAGAGACATTCAGAAAATATTTCTGATTCCCTAGCCTGGAAAAAACTAGGAAGGATTTCCTTCTTTGTTCACGGTTTTAGCATTTTCGGCATTATGGGCATCATCCTTTATGTGATGGCCAATCAGATGTACGAATACAATTATGTTTTCCAACATGTTTCGGATACCTTGCCTATGCAATTCATCCTCTCAGCCTTTTGGGAAGGGCAAGAGGGTAGCTTTTTACTTTGGATGTTCTGGCATGTGGTTTTGGGCTTTTTGCTAATGTTTTCTGCCAAAAAATGGGAAAGCCGAGTGATGACTTCTATGGCTGCTATTCAGGCTGTATTGGGTACCATGATACTAGGTACTGTCGTGAATTGGGGAAGCGGATTTATCAAAATCGGAGCGAATCCATTACTATTAACGCGCGAGGCAAATAATTTCCCCATTCTTAGCAATGCGGACTATTTATCAGTATTGGAAGGCAGTGGACTGAATCCGCTACTTCAAAATTATTGGATGACAATCCACCCTCCTACCCTGTTCTTTGGCTTCGCATTATGCACCGTCCCATTTGCATTCGCTATAGGTGCTTTATGGAAAAATGATTACAAATCCTTCCTCAATGTCACCCTACCCTGGAGCCTTTTCGCAGCAGCGATTTTAGGTGCCGGAATTATCATGGGAGCTGCCTGGGCTTATGAAGCTTTGAATTTTGGAGGTTACTGGGCTTGGGATCCGGTCGAAAACATGTCTTTAGTGCCTTGGTTAGTCCTATTAGCAGGAATTCATACTAATTTGATTGGGAAAAGTACAGGCTATTCCATCAAAACCACCTTGTGGGCTTACATATTATGTTTCATTCTGGTACTTTATTCAACGTTTTTGACTCGTTCCGGCGTTTTAGGAGACAGCTCCGTGCATGCATTTACTGAAATGGGATTGGAATGGCAATTGGTAATACTAATTTTCATCTTCTTAATACCTTCCATTATACTATATTTCAAAAGAAGCAAATCTATACCTGTTCCGGTCAGTGAGGAGAAGACATACTCGAAGGAGTTTTGGATGTTTATCGGCTCCATAACTTTACTATTTTCAGCAGTTATTATATCTTTTTCTACAAGTATCCCGGTTTACAATAAAATATTGGATGGTGTAGGTTATTTAATGAACGAAAGCATGGCTTCCTGGCATAGAACAGTGCCTTTGGATCCTATAGAACATTATAATAAAAATCAATTGTGGGTCGGTATTTTAATCGGTTTATTAGCCGGATTTAGTGTGTTTCTTCGGTACAAGGAGAAAAATTGGAAGTCCTCATCCAAACGATTTTATCTACATATGCTAGTCTGTGTGGTAATTGCCGCCGCCTTAATGTTTTTTACTAGAAAAGAATTTGGTATTACAGCCTGGCAATACTATTTATTGTCTTTCACTTCCTTTTTTGTAATAGTAAGCAATATTGATTTCATGATCACTTTTGTGAGAGGAAATGTTAAAATGGCAGGCTCAGCGCTGTCGCATGTTGGTTTTGGGCTTTTAATATTAGGAGCATTGGCTTCAGGCCTCAAAAAATACCATATTTCAACCAATCCCTTTGCTATGTCCGGTCTTGTCGGCGAAATCACGGATGAAGACCTGGAAAAATATATCTTTCTTATCAAAAATCAGCAGATGTTCATGAGTGGATATATGGTGAACTATGAAAAAGATACGCTAGAACGCAATTTCAAGACCTATACTTTCAATTTTAATAAAATTGATGAAAATGGTAATACTTTGGACAGCTTCAATGTAGATCCTGTTATTGTTTATGATAACAGTTTTACCAAGGTAGCAGCCGTCAATCCTAGTACTAAAAGATATATCAACCGAGATATTTTCACCACCATAGCTTCCCTCCCACCCGAATTGATGGACATAGAGAAGATGCATGAAAAAGAAGATACTTTGAATTATAAGCCGCATTTAGTAAATATCGGAGATACGATTTCTATTAAAAATTACAAAATCCAACTAGAGGAAATTCTCGATTCAGAATTCGAGCATCCCGAATATTCAAAAGAAGAAGGTGACATTGTCCTTGGCATGAAACTCCGCCTAACAAGTGATGCACGAAAGGTTGATAAAACTGTTACTCCTGGTATTGTTTTGAGAGCCGGTTTGCTACATCATTATCCTGTCGAGGTACATGAGTTGGGATGTAAGATTAAAATCAATGAGCAATCTTTAGATAGAGTTATTGTCGCAGATCAGTCAATAGCATACGAAACATTTTTCCTTGAAAAAGATGAATATGTAGACTGGAACAACTATAAAATTGGTATTAATTCCGTCAATTCTGACCCTCAGTCCACCTCCTACACCAAAAAAGAAGGTGATGTAGCTCTCGAAGTCGACCTGCAAGTTTTTAATCAAGCCAATGAATTTGTAGATTTGCTAAAGCCGGTATTCTTTATTAGAGGAAATCAAGCATTGCATAATCGGGAAATGTCAGGCAAAACAAATATTGTAGCTAAGCTGGTAAATATTGACACTAAGAACAATAAATTTCAATTACTTATAGGTGAAAGACCGACAGATAATGGCGCTTATACCCTAGATGTAGCTGCCAATTTTGACCGCTCGGATTATGTCGTTTTGGAAGCAATTGTCTTTCCATGGATTAGTTTAGTGTGGATAGGTTGTACTTTAATGACAATAGGCTTATCTTTGGCAATGTTTGTGAGAATTCGACAATTGAAGCAATTAAGAGCAGACAGCTAAAAGTAATAAATGATTAACATAGTCCTAATCGGTGCCGGAAATGCAGCCAATTCTCTTGGAAAAGCATTTCACAAAAATGGCTGCCACATCATGCAGGTTTTCTCGCGGGAATTGAGCAGAGCTGAAGAGTTAGCTGATTTGCTGTCAGCGCAAGCTATTAACTCTTTGTACGATGTGAGAGAAGATGCTGATGTTTATATTCTTGCTGTTCCGGACAATGTCATCACTACAGTTGCAGAGGATCTTTTTGATAAAGCAAATATTGATAGTGCCCTAGTAGTTCATGTATCAGGCAACACCCCTCTAAGTTCACTTTCGAGAGTATTTACCAAGACAGGGGTGTTTTATCCTCTCCAGACCATGACTGTTGACAAAGCTGTTGATTTCGAAAATGTACCGATAATTATAGATTCCACTTTTGAAAAGGATTTAGATTTCCTCGAAAAATTGGCATCAAAAATTTCAGACAAAGTTTATAGATTAAACGACAAACAAAGAGTTGTGCTCCATTTATCGGCTGTTTTTTGCAACAATTTCGTCAACCTCATGTACTCCGAAGCCTTCCATTTAAGCCGGGAAGCAAATATACCTGTTGATTTATTCTATCCTTTAATGTTGGAAACCGCAAGAAAGGCAATAGACACCGATCCTGAAGAAATTAAAACAGGTCCGGCGATCAGGAAAGATGTAAAAACCATTTTAAGCCATCTTGAATATTTGGATGATAGAGAAGAATTGAAAAAAATCTATAGATTACTAACGGAAAGAATTAATCCAAAATTAAATATTCCGCAATGAGAATAGTAGACGAAATCATACATCCAAACTATAAAATCACTGTTTTTTCGCATAATAATAAATTCAGTCTGCAAATCGAATCCGACATGCTGACTCAAACCTATAAATTCAGAGAGACAGAGATGTTACGGGTGGGAAATGAGTTTCGAAAACTGTTAGACGACTCTTTCTTTGAAAAAATTGAGCTTAGATTTAGGGAAATGCAACTTATTCAAAATGATATGATTTTAGAATTAGAACCACCATCAGATTTTGATTTTCCCACCGTCATCTAAACGGTTTTCTACTTTTTAGTACTGAGATAGTTCTCTTGTTTTATGCAAGGCTTGAACCAGATAAAAAATTAGAAATTTCTGGAAATCTATTTTAGGAAAATACAAAATACACTGTAATTTCCTCGCGCGCGCCCCACATTCCCCTGAAGGAGAGCTAAGGTTTTATGATGGAATATTTTTAAATAATAGAAAAAAATCGCATTTCTAGCAACAGACAGCGCCAGCCTTTTAGGGGGTTAGGGGGCTGAAGAGCCTTAAAAAGAAATAAGGGAAATATAATGATAAAAAACTTTTTGTAACGCCTGCCATTTTATGTGCTTCACATGACCCGAAATATAATAATTCAAGGAAATGCAGCTTATTCAAAATGATATGATAGTAAAATTGGAACCGCCTGCCGATTTTGATTTTCCGACAGTAATTTAATAAAGATCTACTTTTTCTCTTCGAGATAATTTTTAATAAAGCCCATCAACACCTTCAATCCAACATTAAAGTTTTCATTGTTATTGATGACAATATCTGCATTGTCCCGATAGGGCTTAATATATTGCTCAAATATCGGATAAACATGGTTTTCATACCTATAAAGTACGTCTTCTAAAGGATAATTACGCTCCACCCTATCCCGCTTAATCCTTCTGATAATCTTCAAATTATCCTTGGCATGGACATAAACTTTGATGTCAAGCTGATCGAAAATGCATTTTTCCGAAAGTACAAACAGCCCCTCTACAATCACTATTTTTGCCGGAACAATGGTTATTTTTCTTTTCTCTGCCAGCTCATTATTGAAGGTATATTCATCTAAAATGACCTGCTCGCCTCTGCTCAATTGCTGCAAATCCGAAGCCATTTTGACAGTATCTATCGAAGTGGGAAGATCAAAATTTCGAAAACCCTGTGTATCGATAATTTGTGACTCTCGAGGTTTATAATAATTATCCTGAGATAGGACTGAAACCTCACTTTCTTGAAAATGATCAATTATCTTCTTTACAAAGGTTGTTTTTCCGGATCCGCTACCACCGGTGATTCCTATAAAAAGAGGTTTCGACATAAATAATTGGGATTTTCTCCTTACAGCCCCAAAAATACAAATAAGCTGATGAAGTCAAAAGGCAATTTGGATAAACTTCATTTATATTTTTTAAAACTAGATATTGCCATACTTTAAGAATATAAAATATTGAAGATACAACCTGAATAAATATTCAGTATAGTCAAAGAAATACGAAATTTATTTAAATTGTGCTTCGTAGATTTTAAATTTTTCATTTTCCTGCTAGGAACCTAAACCAAATTATGAGATTTTTTCTACTTTCACTGTCATTAATCTTGTTCCAAATTGGTATTTCAGCCAATCAACCACTTACTGATTCATTAGAAACTGTAAATTATGTCGGTGATTCGACGACAATCATTAATGAGTGGCAATTGTTCTCTTTGGATAAATATGACAGTGCGCCCCAAGGTTCCAAAACTGAAATTCCTGTCAGTGTAGAAGAAAGTTTTATTAAATTCGACGAATACGGAAATTACACTTACAATATTAATGACAACTTCTCAAAAGGATTTTGGATACGCAATACCAATTTTATTCTTTTAAAGCAAAAATCCCCCGCTACTCTGGACAGATATTTTGTCATCATGAAGCTGGAGGACAATATCATGCAGCTAAAAAACGACAAAGGGGAAATTCTTACTTTTCGAAGCCAATCTCATCCGGACTATATAGTTGCTGAAGTTGTAGAAGGTGAAATATTACCCAGATCCGGTCTGACTTTCGGCAGTTTTTTGCGCGGCCTCCTGGGAATGCTCTCATTAATCTTTATTGCTTATATTTTTAGCTCCAACAGAAAAAAAATCATTTGGAGAACAGTTCTGATAGGACTCGGTGCGCAGCTAATTCTCGCCATTGGGGTTTTAAAAGTTCCTTTTATTCAAAATATATTTGAATATGTAGGTGGGCTTTTTGTATTAATTCTTGATTTTACGAGGGCGGGAAGTGAATTTCTACTCGGAGGGACCTTGGATGTCAACACTTTTGGTTTTATTTTCCTTTTTCAAGTGCTACCCACCATTATTTTCTTTTCGGCACTAACCTCCGTTCTATTCTACCTTGGAATTATCCAAAAAGTAGTGCGAGCGATGGCTTGGGTACTCACCAAACTCTTGAAAATATCCGGAGCAGAAAGCTTGTCGGTGGCCGGAAATATTTTCTTGGGACAGACCGAGGCACCATTGATGATCAAAGCCTATTTGGCAAATATGACCAGGTCTGAAATTTTGCTGGTGATGATTGGAGGGATGGCAACCGTAGCGGGAGGTGTTCTGGCGGCATACATCAGCTTTCTAGGAGGAGATGATCCTGTGATGCGACTGGAATTTGCTAAACATTTGCTCACAGCATCTGTAATGGCAGCTCCCGGAGCAATTGTCATTTCCAAAATACTCTACCCTCAAATTGAACCTATCAACGAAGAAGTGGAGGTTTCCACCGAAAATATTGGTTCAAACATCCTGGATGCCATCGCTAACGGAACGACGGAAGGTTTGAAGCTTGCTGCCAATGTGGGTGCGATGCTTTTGGTCTTCATCGCTTTTATAGCTATGATCAATTATTTTCTCGGCTGGGTGGGAGATATAACTAATTTAAATACATTTTTAGCTGCTAATACCCCCTATTCTACCTTCTCACTCGAAGCCATTTTGGGCTACGCTTTTGCCCCGCTCATGTGGCTGATAGGAGTGGCAAAGGAGGATATTGCATTGATGGGACAGTTGCTGGGAATCAAACTGGCCGCAAGTGAATTCGTCGGCTATATCCAACTAGCAGAATTGAAAAATGTTACCAATGAGATCCATTTTATGACTGAAAAGTCGGTAATTATGGCGACTTATATGCTTTGTGGCTTTGCCAACTTTGCCTCCATCGGCATTCAAATAGGAGGAATCGGCTCTTTAGCACCTAATCAAAGAAAAACGCTATCGGAATTCGGGATGAAGGCAGTTTTAGGTGGCACATTGGCATCTTTAATGTCGGCAACTATTGTAGGGGTTCTCTATTAAAAATATAATCACAATTCATGAAAAAGTTATTTTTTCCACTGTTTCTATTATTATTCAGCGGAGTCATATTGGCTCAACTTCCTGACAGTTGCAAATTAGAAATAGGCACAAATTTAAGCGGACTCTCAGACTATGGTACTGAACTTCCCTTTGTGGATATGATGAAAAGTGCTCGTGAATGGTACACCAAGGATGTCGGCAACCCCAATGGCAGCCCTTTTAATTCAGAAGCGGCTGATAGCATGACTTTCAGGGCGGATGGCTATCCCACCCACGTTCCTCAAACTATAGAAGGCAGGACCTATCCCCAAAAAGTGGCTACAATTTGGGCCATTACCAACGGCTGGGTGGAAGGAGAATATGTAATTCTTTTTGACGGGACAGGAAGCCTGGGATTTTGGGGAGGAATGGATAATATTACACACACCTCGTCTAATCGAATAACCTTTGACTTCAACCCCAATCTCAATGTTATCGAAATTACCATTGATGAATCGCTGGAGAGTGATCCGGTTAGAAATATTCGCGTACTGATTCCCGGAACAGAAGACACCTATTTGGATCAACCTTTCAATCCACTTTGGTTGAGTAAGGCGCTACTTTTTAAGTCTTTCCGATTTATGGATTGGGCCAGAACGAATAATTGGGGGCAAAGTGATGATTGGAACTGGGACAGCCCCGAAAAGTTTGACTGGGAGGATCGCCAGCAAATGGATCATTACACCTGGGCAACATCGAAAGGGATTCCATATGAGATGATGATAAAATTCATGAATGATTACGAAGTCGACGGATGGGTATGTGTGCCTCATAGAGCTAGCAACGATTACATTCAAAATATGGCTGAGCTCTTCAAAGAAAATCTAGATGAGGATAGAAAATTGACGGTAGAATATAGCAATGAAATCTGGAACTGGATATTTGGTCAAGCACAATGGTGTCTCAAATATGGAGAGCTGGAAACAGGACTTTCTTGGCCGGAATGCACCGTACCTTTCGTGCAAAACTGTCTGGATATTTGGACGGAAGTATACGGCGATGAGGTGGATAGAATTGAGCGAGTGGTTGGCATTCAAACCGGCTGGCTGGACGTGGCGCAAAGGGTTGCTTTTAATATGGAGGTGAATTCCTTTGATGCAATTACACCTACTTATTACTTTGGGCTCAGCGATGAAGCAGATGCGGATTTAGACGAAAAAGGTGATTTGGCTACAGTGGAAGATATTGCTTTTCGGGCAAGAAGTACGATGGAATCAGATGCAAAGCCTTCTATTTTAGGTGTCAAAGAGACCATTGCTGATGTTTTAGGTAAATATTTGGTATTTTATGAGGGCGGGCAGCATCTTACAGCGCATCCTTTTGGTGAAGAACCGAGTTACAGTCAGGCCCTTCTCGACATTCATCGCGATCCGGTGATGTACGAACTTTACAATGAATGGTACGACTTTATGAGAACAATTCAGGAGGGCGAAGAGCCATTAAAATTGATGAACTTCAGCTTTATTGGTGAGCGTAGTGCTCGTTACGGCTCTTGGGGAATTCTCGAGACCATGAATCAGGATACATCCGTAATTTATGCCCCTAAATTTCAGTCCACCATCGAAAATATGGCAAAGGATTGCTCCCCGCCGGTTTCAAATATCGAAAAAGCATCAAATTTTAACTTAATTGTCTACCCAAATCCGGTAAATAATGATTTGAATATCATTTCCACCGGCGATCAGAACATAAAATCTCTCTCACTTTTCAACGGCGCCGTGAATAGAATAATGGAATTACAGGTTAATACTCAGAATCAGGTATTATCAATGGGAGATCTACCTAAGGGGATGTACTTTTTGCAAGTGAGGTTTGAAGGGGGGTATGTTACGAGGAAGGTGATAAAGTAGGGAACTCAGTACTTAGAATTCAGAACTCATCATTCATCTCCCTCATCCCATAGAAGTCAATGGCTTTTTGTTTCAACGGATTGGTGCTCCATTCTGACCACTCGCCTGTGTAGGGGTTATAGCCACATTTGAGAGGCTTGGAGAGATTGGTACCATCAGGACCGGAAGTATCTTGTGGATCTTCTACATAAGCTCTACAGTCTGTGCATATATATCGAAACTCACAGTCTTTACAGACAGCGATCTGATCTTTATTGATATTCCAGTATTTCTTAAAGCCGGGCTTCTCGATGGCTTCAGCTAAGGTAGTATCTTTAACCCAGATTGCTTCTTAACCTGACACAATA
>CALCSX010000195.1 GCA_937894165.1 uncultured Saprospiraceae bacterium
GCTAGAGAATTAAAATAATCTTTACAGTTCACACTTTTTAATCCGCTCCATTCCTCAGGCTTCGAAACACCGCTTTGAGAAAAATAAAACGCTTTAATTGAAAATTAAAGAGGTCACTGCGCGAGTCGAAATCCCGGCTAGAGAATTAAAATAATCTTTACAGTTCACACTTTTTAATCCGCTCCATTCCTCAGGCTTCGAAACACCGCTTTGAGAAAAATAAAACGCTTTAATTGAAAATTAAAGAGGTCACTGCGCGAGTCGAAATCCCGGCTAGAGAATTAAAATAATCTTTACAGTTCACACTTTTTAATCCGCTCCATTCCTAAGGCTTCGACTCCGCTCAGCCACCGAAATGTCGCTCGTTCTGCAAAGTAAAAATGAGCTCATCGAGTGATAAACAGCAACGCGATAAACAACGAAGGTGCTAAACAACAAAGTGCTAAACAGTGAAACGATAAACTGCAAAGCTATAAACCTAATAACTCCACTTAGCCCGCAAAAAAACAATCTGCGCCGGACTACTATAAGAGTCATTCTTCTGAAAAATCACCTGCCCCACCAGATCTATATCCCAGTTTTCTTTGATGGAATAGGTCACCGTCGGCAATACAAAGAGTGGATGTGACTCATTGGGGCTATATATTACAGAACCGCCCACACTGAAGACGGGCGTAATCGGTTTGATCCCGGTAAAAGCGATAGCCCATTGGTAAGGATACAAATTTTTCGCTGTGATTTCATTATTGATTAATTGAAGTAAATTGGCATTGGGCGAACCGGCAGAATTATACAATATACTCGTTCCCAATACCAAATTCTCCTTCCCAATATATTCAATCCCCGCCGTAGCCGACACCACAGTTTTATCCCCGTCAACAGTAGGGATAAAGGTCGTAGCCTCCCCCTTAAATCCTAAATTTCCCAGCCCGCCGGCCCAGCCCAATCCCAAGGCAATATCAGAAAAATAATAGGCCGATAACACCTGAAAATCATAATTCGCTGCGTTGAATTTGTACATCATACCCAAAACCGTACTGTCTAACGAAGGACCCATCTTGGCCGCCACCTCTAAGCTGGAAAAGTCTCCGGTGTAATATTTTATTCGCAATGCATCCGAGCCCGGCCTCTCCTCATAGTCAAAATCTGTAAAATTAAAGGTGTTATACAAATCGTTCGGGTTCCAAAGATTGTTTATGCCCCAATTTATCCGCTGCCGACCCAAAGTCACCTCCCATTTCCCATAATTATACCTCAAAAACAACCTGTCCAATGTGCTATGAGCAACAAAACCCGTCTTGTTTACCCATGCCTTGGACAATTTTAAATAATCGTCAGATTCTTCAGTCAATTGTGCGCCGAAATTGGGGTTAATCTGAACCAAACTCCCAGTGAAAAATCTGTTCCTATTCCCAACATTAATCGAAAATCGATCATTAAAATCGTACCTGATATTTATCCTATGATGAATGAAATTGAGGGTTTGTAGCAGATTCAAATCATTGGGATTTATAAAAGTCTGAAGACTCTTTACATATCCGCTAACCCTCAAAGGTGATGGTGTTTCCTCCACGATCTCTACCACTTCATACGCTTCCTCCTGAGCAACCATTTGGAAAGTTAAAAGCATACCCAACAAAATAAAATATTTAACTATACCCTTCATTTTAATTCTATTGAAAGATTTAATGGCAATTTGTGAAAACAAACAAGAAAAATCTAAAGAAAAGGCTTTCAAATACGAGAGTAACCCGGTATTTGGAGTTTTCATTCTGTTATTTTTCAATCGTAACATCAGATTCTATCTTACCATCAACCAATGTGACCACCCTCCGCGCTCTGTCTATAACTCTCTGATCGTGTGTAGAAAAGATAAAGGTCATATTCTCATCTCTGTTCAACTTAGCCATGATATCCAAAAGGTTTTTCGTGGACTCTGAGTCAAGATTCGCTGTAGGTTCATCCGCAAGAATAAATCTCGGCTTGGGCGCCAGAGCTCTCGCCACTGCCACCCGCTGTTGTTGGCCTCCCGAAAGCTCCACAGGTCGTTTATTGATTTTATCTTCTAATCCAACTGAAGAAAGTAATTCCTTCACCCTGGCATTCCTCTCGTTTTCCGATCTTCCCTGAAGCAACATCACGAACTCCACATTTTCTTTAGCTGTCAATACGGGAATTAAATTATAAGCTTGAAATACAAAACCAATATTCTGCTGTCTGAATTCGATGAGTTGGCTTTCCTTCATTTTCGTAATGTCCGTCTTATTAATTACTACATTTCCGGCAGTGGGATTATCTAAGCCGCCGATAATATTTAATAAAGTAGTTTTACCCGACCCGGATGGACCTACTATGGCTGTAAATTCACCCTCATAAATATTCAGATCTACTCCCCGCAGAGCTTTCACTGAAATATCGGAATTATTTTCGCTGTAGGTTTTTACTATATTGATAGCATGAATTATAGGTTGCATATCTCTTGATTTTTGAATTATTTTAAATTTTTCTAATTGCTTCAACCGGGTTCATTCGGATGGATTTAAGAGCGGGATAAATTGATCCTGCTAATGCTGTAATAAAAACTCCAATGGTCATCGCCAAATAAATTCCAGGCTCATAATTGGGATAAACAATTGATGCCAGTCCAAATTCTTCCATCCCTTTGCCGTAATTACTCAAGTCAATTCCCTTATTTTGTAGCAAATACACTGAAAGCACACCAATTCCCAATCCTAATGGCGCTGAAAGTAATCCTAAAAAGAATGTTTCATATACCACCATCCAAAATACGGATGCCTTTTTCATACCTATTGCCATCAAAACGCCAATTTCCTTTGAACGTTCTAATACTGCCATCAACATGGTATTGATAATTCCAAAAACCAAAGCCAACATAAAAATGGCAATTAACAAGGCAGAAGAGACAAATATTTGGTTCTCAAACAAATCTAAATCGGTGGATATCTCCTTATATGTTTGCACCAAGAGTTCGGGATGTGCCTTCATCAATTGTTGCTTGTTCTCTTCTACCAAAGAGAAATCATTGACTAAAAGTGCCAATTGGTGGGCCATTAAACTATCTCCCATCAACCTGTTGAGATCCTCTCGGGCGACAAAAACATGTAGATCATCTATCATACTATTTCCGGTAGAATAGGTGCCCGCTACTCGAAATGCGGCAGAAATGATTTCGCCCTCTTTATCTTGAAAAGTGAGTACTACCTTCTTTCGCTCACTTAAATTCAGTTTCTCTGCCAGATTTTTGCCTATAATGATCTGATTTGACTTCTCAGGATCGAAATATTCACCGCTTACCAATGTTTTATCAAGTTCAGTCAATGTTTGTTCAGTTATAGGATCCACACCCCGAACCATCACACCTCTAGTGCCTCGACTGGTGGCAAGCATGGCATTTGTCAAGGTGCGAACAGAAGCTGTCTGCACGAAATCCATCCCCTCAATCTGACTTAGGACTTCAGAAGAATTCGCAATCGTAAATTGACTCTCTTTTTCTTTGATAAATTCAGGGTGATGCAATTGCAGATGACTTGTTTGATGTTTTACGGCATTGTCGACATAGGTCTGTATCATCCCAGACATGAAGCTTATCAAAAAGACAAGCGCCCATACACCAATAGCTATGGAGCCGATCACAACGAAACTTCTTAGTTTGTTCCGAAAGATATTTCGCCAGGCAATTTTTATAACAGTTGTCATATTTCTTGATTTATAATGTATTATTGACGCATGGCTTCAATAGGTCTTAATTTAGATATAGTTACCAATGGATAGGCAGCTAATATTGTCGTCACTATGAAAACTATAAAGGCTTGCAAAAAGAATATGCTTGGTTCAATCACAGCCGGCAAAACGGGCTCCATCCCAAATTTTTCATAAGCTTCAGCGTACTGTCCGCTCATCGTGATAGGATAGACTTTTAGCAGCCAAAGGACAGGCAGACATACCAAAATCCCCGCCATCGCACCGATTAAACCTATAAAAACTATCTCCAGCCAAACCATGACGATCAGCTTCCATCTTTTAAATCCTATAGAAATCATTACTCCAAATTCATACAATCGCTCCTTCACCATCATCAGAATAGTCCCGAATATTCCAAAAGTGATAATAAAATACAGAATGATTAATATGATAGATGATGAAGCTCTATCCAAATGCATCGCCTCAACCAATTCCGGCATCAGTGACTGCCAATCCTTCACCACAAAGGTAGAATTATCCACTTCCGACTCCAATTGTGCGACTAAATCATCAATATTTCCCCTGTCCTTGACATCCAAAGCAAGTGAAGTAACCATACCCTCAGCATTGTAGAAATATTGCGCTTCTTTTAAAGGCAAATAAATCAATTGTTTGCTCAATTCCGGTGATGGAAGATCTACAATAGCTACAACAGGATATTTCCCCGCTGCATTGGAGCCCTGAAACCCCATACTAATCAAAACCAAAGTGTCTCCAACAGCCAAATTCATATTTTCTGATAAATCCCTGCCCACCATCACACTTTTATCGTCCGCAGCAAAATATTTACCCTCCGAAAGTCTTTCTGAAAGCTTCGTCATGGAATCCTCCAAATCAGGATCGACCCCCAAGACCATGGCACCTATCGTCTTTTCACCTGATGAAGCCAAACCGAAAGATTCTATTCTGGGAATAAAATTGTGGATATAATCCTTATTATCATCGCTTATATTTTCTGTTGCCATGGAAGGCTCGAAAGCAAGGTCGAGAGAGGGTTCATCGCTGTATCCCACCGGCTGAATTTGGATATAACCATAGTAATATTGGATAACATTATTAGCCATATTATCCCAGGTTCCCTTGTGGATGGACATGACCACTGTCGCAAATAACACAGCAAAAACTACAGAAGCTGCCGTAATAAAGGTCCTCCTCTTATTTCGCCAAATATTTCTCCAGGCTAATTTTAGTATCATTATTGTACTCTTTTAATGTTCCGAACAGTGAAAAAATCCGGACTAAGATTGACTCCGAATTTAATTGTATTCTGTTCGATGATGGTCTTGTGTCCCGGCTCTTCCTCGGGGATGACTTCAAGTCGCGTGGCAAGCGTTCGGCCGGATATTGTTTTGATATTTTTACCGTAAATAGTATTGATTAAGTACCCATCTTCATCGTAAAACTCCGCTTTTAATTGGATGTAAGTTTTCTTATCTATCCAAGCCTTAATCTTTCCCCACACCACAGCGGCATCTCTGTTGGGTATAAGTTCGATGACGTAGGTATCTCTTCCTTCAATTGTCTCAGACTTTAATATTTTGTGGCTAAAATCATTGGCTAAGGAAGTCTGTCGTACTAAATCATCATTGCTAAAATCTGAACCCATCCAAGATTGAGACATCATAGAGGGTGGCATTTTGACCACTCTATCGATCGTCGGCTGCCAGTTCCAGATTTCTTTACCGTTTCTTAGAAAAGCTGTTCCCTTGTCTCGCGCCGGAGCAGTAACTAAAAGGATAGCCTTATCATCTCCTAGCGACCACGACTTAATAGTCATTGAACGGGTATAATTGGGTCGGACAATGGTCATGGTAATCTCTCCCTCACTGGAAGTCCCCCGAGTCAATTCCTCTGCTTTTGCTACTATTTCTTTGGCTGTAAGACTTTGTGCTTGCACTATTTGTGAAGTAAATAATAAAGCAGTTAATATTAATATAATTCTCATTTATAAATTTATTTGTCTGAATTAAAATGTAAAATATTCTTCTTAATATGATCCCAAATCATTTCTTTCATCATTTCTAATGGGTAATCATCCTGACTATATAGATATTGGATAAAAACACCATTAATTAAAGCCGATATCAATAATGAATCTTTATAGGCATTTTCAGAGCCTAATTCTTCAAGTATAATTTCTAATGCATTGGCATAAGCTTTTTTCTTCTCCTTCAACATATCTATCACGACTGAACCAATGTCTTTCTGTATGATTAGCATGGTCAACAGCCGATTGGTACTAATGTTTTTCTCAATACCTGCAAATGATTTATTTATTACCCAATTCAACTTTCCCAAGCCATCTAATGTCTCCCAAATGCCTACTTCGAAATCTTTAATCCCCTCCTGATAAATACTCTCAACCACCTGTTCCAGCAACTGTTCTTTGCTTTCATAATAATTGTACATCAAACCTTTGGATACCCCGGCTTTTTTTGCAATTTGACTTATACTGGCAGAATGATAGCCGCTCTCGGCAAAAACCTCCAGGGCAGCCACCTGTATTCGAGTTTTACTCTCGTTTCTTATCAATTCAAAATCTTCTGGTTTTCTAGGACTCATATTTATGACCGATCGTTCATTCAAAGATACATCATAT
Organism: uncultured Saprospiraceae bacterium; assembly: GCA_937894165.1. Lineage (GTDB taxonomy): Bacteria > Bacteroidota > Bacteroidia > Chitinophagales > Saprospiraceae > CALCSX01. The sequence goes on from CALCSX010000195.1 coordinate 6,362, forward strand.
TTTCTAAGTAGAGGTTTTTTTGTCAAAAATTAGCACTAAAATTTTCAATTTTAACATTTCGGATTGCGCTTAAGAATTCCTAGAAAAATATTTTAACTCCCAAATACTTTGTATATCCTTGCTATTATCTTAAAAATGTTTTAAAAAAATGTATATATTTAATACTTTGTACCGTGTTGTGATTCATTTAAGATCAAATTGCAACCGATTTCAACCAACATAGAATAAAAATATTCAAGATGGGATTAAGACTATTTGATTTGTACGACAAGCAGTTGGAAAACTTTCCAATGGATAGAAATCTGAATTATAAAAATGACAAGAATCTAAAAGAGACATATTCTACTTTAGAAGTGGTAGAATATAGCAAACGATGTGCTCAAGGTCTCTTGGAATTGGGCTTGAATCCCGGAGATAAAATAGCATTGATGACAGATGTCAACAGACCGGAATGGGTAATTCTGGATATGGCAGCTCAGCGCGCAGGCCTCATTTCGATTCCGTTGTATGCGACCAGCTCTCCCGAAGAGTACAAACATATTGGTACGGAGTCAGAAATAAAGATTTGTTTCTCAGCCACTGCAGCACTTTGTGATCTCGTCGATCCTATATTTACAGCTTTGCCCAATTACATCAGGACCTATTCCTTCGACAAGCAAACCGGTTATCCTTTCTGGGAGGAAATAATGGTAGATGAAATTAATGAATCCAAGCTCGAGGAAGTCAATTCCGGAATTCATAGTAAAAGTATATGCACTTATATTTATACATCCGGAACCACAGGCCTTCCAAAAGGAGTAATGCTAAATCACGATAATATAATTTACAATGTAAAATCGGTAAGAGATCTTGTTCCTGTCGATCCGGGAGACAGAGTTTTGAGCTTTTTGCCACTGTGCCATGTTTTCGAGCGCGTGGCTTTTTACTTTTTTGCCGAAAAATCTCTTGAAGTGCATTTTACTTCAACAGATAGTTTGGGAGGTGAGGGAGGTAGCCTTAAGACCGTGAAGCCTCATTTTTTCACGACAGTACCGCGACTTTTGGAGAAGGTTTTTGAGAAAATAGAAGCGAAAGGACAGGAAGCGGGCGGCATAAAAAATTCTATTCTACAATGGTCGATACGAATTACCTCAGACTATGAATACGACCAACAACCGGGATTTTTTAAGTGGCTTCAACTGCTCATAGCGGATAAATTGGTTTATGGCAAATGGAGAGATGCGCTCGGTGGAAATATCAAAGCAATTATCGTCGGCGCTGCGGCTTGTCCACCCCGATTGCTCCGCTCTTTCTGCGCTGCAGGAATTCCTATTCGTGAGGCCTACGGTATGACAGAAACTTCCCCGGGAATTACTGTGAATGGTTTTAGTAAAGGAATGGCAAAGATCGGAACTGTGGGCTTGCCCTTGAAAAATACAGATATTTTTCTTGATAATTCTGATGGATTGTTCGAAGAAGGGGATGGTGAGATTTGTGTTAGCAGCCCGGGAGTAATGAAAGCATACTATAAGCAGCCTGAGAAAACAGATGAAGTAATCTTTATTATGGAGGAGAAAAAATGGATGAGAACAGGAGATGTTGGCACATTTGTTACAAGTGAAAGTGGAAAACAATTCCTAAAAATCACGGACAGAAAGAAAGAACTTCTCAAAACCAGCGGCGGGAAATATGTCGCTCCGGCACCGATAGAAAGTTTTCTTCGCGAGAGTCTTTTGATTGATCAAGCAATGATTGTCGGTGATAATAAAAAGTATATAGCAGCCCTCATAGTACCATCTCAGGAAGGTCTCACGAAATGGGCGGAGGAGAAAGGGCTAACTTTTACAAAAGTTGAAGACTTTATTAAAGAGACTGTCGTATTAGAAAAATACCAAAGGATTATCGACGATATCAATACCAAGCTCAATCATGTTTCCACCATTAAAAAATTCATCTTACTTACTAAAGCCTGGGAAATGGAAAAGGCAGATGGCAGTAAACCGGAGTTGACTCCTACACTCAAACTGAAAAGAAGAGTCATCGTAGAGAAATTTTCAAAGGAAATCGACCAACTTTATATTTGAAATAGTTTTCCAAACTTTCGGGAAATCTGATCAGATTAAAATTTGTACAAAGCTAATCTTGCTGTTCTTGCAAAATTTGATGATATTGAGATATAATCGACATGATTCTGTCAATAATAATACTTATTTATTACAGAATTCAAAAAAATAACATTTCCAGGCAACGAAATTTCCCTTTTTTGACTCTAAACTTTAATGGGAAGTTCCCTTAAAAAAACAAGGTTGGATGAATTAGAAATAATTGAAGGATGTCTACAAAACGACAGAACAGCTCAGAAAGCCCTCTATGATAGGTTTTCTCCGAAATTGTACGCCCTTGTTCTTCGTTATGCACGCGATACTCACGAAGCCGGAGATATCTTGCAAGAGTCATTTATCAATATTTTTAATTTCCTTCATCAGTATAATAAGGAAACACCAATATTTTTCTGGATGAGAAAAATATGTATCAATACAGCACTTAAGTATTTAAAGAAAGATAGAGTTCTGGATTTTCATGAAACTTCAGATTTCGCCGATGGAAATGAAGCTTCTCACGAAGAAGTCTTTATTCACCAAGAGGAATACAAGTTGCTTTTGAATTTGTTAAATCAATTGCCGGAAGGTTACAAAGTGATTTTTAATCTAAGTGTAATAGAAGGTTTTAGTCATAAAAAAATAGCAAAAGAGCTGGGGATCGAAGAAGGCACCTCCCGCTCTCAATTGCATAAAGCAAAAAAAATGCTGCAAAATTTAATCTTATTAAATAAAGAAAAATCGCAATTTTATGGAAAATAATAATTGGGAAAAGGAATTTTCTAAATTGGCAATGGATGCAGAAGTTACCCCTCCTGAACAGATTTGGACCAACATCGAAAAAAGTATGGACAAAGCTAAGAAAGGCAGACGGATGTTTCCGGGCATATTTCTCGGTGGCTTGATCTTGATTATGTTCGTTTTCGCATTTGTCTTCAGAGACAAATTGTTCACCAATATGATGTCTCATGCCAACAATGCAGACAGCATTGAACAGGAAAATGCCCAACCGGTAAATACCCATCATATTCTTGATGACCATTCATCAGAATTAAACCATCAAAGCGAAAAAGCTAAGTCTGAATTTTCGGAATACAATCCGGAAAAGGAATATTATTCCATCAATAACAATGCGAGTTATAGCTTAAACTCCGGCGAAAAGGTATTAGATAATCGAGAAAATTCGGCAACTGATCTAACATCGGAAAGCACGGAGAATGTCCAAATCGAAGGAGCTACTAAGAAGGGTGATTTCTATAAGAATGTTCAAATACAAGGATCACAAAAAGTAAAGACTACTTATTTGAATTCCCATAATAGTAATAGAACTTCTAAATTTGAAGGAAATATTTCTACATTGACGGCATCAGAGGTATCGACATCGAATTTGAGAAATTTGGAAACCAAAGCTTATCAAGCGATCTATGACAATAAAAATCTACTAGAAGTATCTCCATTTGAATGCGCCAGTTTCAAGTTGCCAAGAAAACCGAAATTTTATGCTGATATAGAAGCGGGTATTGGCTTCTCTTCAAAGATAATTAGTCCTAAGAGTTTTGCCGCAACTGATTATATGGGGGTCAGAAACCAAAGTGAAAGAGTATGGTACAATGCGGGGGGAGCAGTGCATGTGGGTAGTTTATGGTCTAATATAACTTTAGATGTAGGACTTGAATATTTTCAGATAAACGAAGTTTTCACGGGTAACACAGAAAATGAAACTCGAATAACAATTAATATTATAGAAGATAACATGGGAAATGTTATTGGACGGGATACAGTGGCAGAAATAAGCTCCAGACAAATGGTGTCGCGAAATTCCTATAGACAATATGTTCTTCCTGTTAGATTTGGCTATTTCCAGAGCATCGAAAAGATAAGCATGGGTGTTAACTTTGGGGCGGCCTATGCATTTTCAACGCAAATGGAGGGTATTATTTTCGATTCCGACGGGTCATATTATGATATCAATAAGGATGAAAAGCAATATTTCAATAAGGATGGCTATTGGAAAATTATTGCGGGCGTCTATTTAGGTTATAGAACGGGAAAAAATATGGAGATTTATTTAAGACCGCAGTTTTCTCTCGACCAAAGATCCATGGACAGGATAGCATCACCGGTTTCCCAAAACTTTAATAGTATTCAAGTTTTTGGTGGAATACGATACTTTCTTCAATAAAAGTATACTCTTGAAAAAGAATTAAATTATTTTTTAAAAATATATTCCAATGCTGGCGCAAGTTTGCAACTTGTGCCCCAATGGATCCTAAATGGTTATCCTAATTTTCCAATGCTGGCGCAAGTTTTTAACTTGTGCCTCAGTCGATCCTAAATGGTTAACACAATGCTGGCGCAAGTTTGCAAATGTGCTCCATAGGCATATAAAAGCATACTTTAAAACAAAATAAATTTTTTTTAAAAATATTTTCAAACTCAGGCAACGAAAATATACGATTTATACTCTTTAATATATACGATCGATAATGTTCGATTAAAGACGCCTTATAAAAGAATTTGCCCCTACTGATATAGTCTTTTAGTTTATATTTAATCATAAATTCTAGTGACTTGTTTTAGTAACTACTGAGGTAGATGCTTTCAAAAGATAAAAATGAGTTATTTTTCGTCAGACGAGACTACTT